>WANG01000168.1 GCA_015521945.1 Candidatus Hydrothermarchaeota archaeon | reverse complement strand
TTTATCCAGCGCCTGGGGCTGGGGGGCAGGTGCGTTCTCGTAACCGGCAGGAGCACCCTCAGGGTTGCCGGGGAGAGGGTGGCTGAGATTATCCAGGAGTGCTCGCCCGAGGTGGTGGCTGTTGAGAGCGCTACCCGGGAGGAGGTGGAGAGGGTTGTGGGCAGGGCGAAGGAGGCTGGAGCGAGCTTCCTTGTTGGGGTGGGCGGGGGAAAGGTAATTGACGTTGCCAAGCTTGCGGCACACATCCTCGGGCTGGAGTTCGTGAGCATACCCACAGCCGCGAGCCACGACGGCATCGCCAGCTCCATGGCGTCCATCAGGAGCAACGGGGTTGCGGTTTCCGAGAATGCGGTTGCGCCCCTGGGCATAGTGGCGGACACCAAGGTAATCGCATCAGCCCCGCGCAGGCTCACAGCCAGCGGGTTCGGGGATGCGATAGCCAAGCTCACCGCAACCATGGACTGGGAGCTGGCGCACAGGGTGCTGGGTGAGGAGGTCAGCGAGTACTCCATCGCCCTCTCCAGGATGAGCGCCAGGATAGCCCTGCGCTCCTGCGGGGAGGCGCACACCGTTAAGGGGGTGCGCAGGCTGGTCAAGGCTCTCATCTCCTGCGGGGTTGCCATGAGCATAGCCGGAAGCTCACGCCCGGGAAGCGGTGCGGAGCACAAGTTCAGCCACGCCCTTGACAGGCTTGCGGAGAAGCCGGCTCTCCACGGGGAGCAGGTGGGGGTGGGGAGCATAATCGCCATGTACCTGCACGGGGGTGAGTGGTGGGAGATAAGGAGGGCGCTCAGGCAGGCAGGCGCTCCGGTGTGCGCCGGTGAGCTGGGGGTGAGGGATGAGGAGGTGGTTCAGGCTCTGCTGGAGGCAAGGAAGGTCAAGCCCGAGAGGTACACTATTATTGAGCACGTGAACCTGAGCAGAGAGGTGGCTGAGAAGGCTGCCAGGGCTACCGGGGTGATTGAGTGAAGGTGACGCTGCTTGATGCAAGATTTGCCAAGGAGGGGTACACCTTCGTCCACTACGGGTGTGCCGAGGAGTGCAGGGGGTGCAGGCTGCTCACCGCCTGCGCCGGCAACTTGGAGGAGGGCAGGAGGTACGTGGTGAGGCGTGTGCGCGGGACCAAGCACCCCTGCAGGGTCTTCGGCACGGTGGCTGCGGCGGAGGTGGAGGAGGCAGAGATTCCGGCGGCTTTGCCCAAGCCCAGGGCGCTTCAGGGTGCGGTTCTGAGCTACGCCCCCGTGAGCTGCGACAGGGTGCTGTGCACCAGCTACACCCTCTGCTCCCCGGAGGGTCTGAGGAGCGGGGACAGAGTGCTCCTCTCGGAGGTTGATGGTGCAGTTGAGTGCGAGCGGGGGCTGGAGCTGGTGAGGGTGAGGCTCAGGAGGGTGTGAGGTGCTGACGAAGAGGATTATACCGTGTCTGGATGTGAGGGACGGCAGGGTGGTCAAGGGCGTGCACTTCAGGAATCTGAGGGACGCAGGCTCCCCGGTGGAGCTCGCCAAGGTGTACGATGAGGAGGGGGCGGATGAGCTGGTGTTTCTTGACATCAGCGCCAGCCACGAGGGCAGGAAGACCATGCTGCAGGTGGTTGAAGCTACCGCTGACCAGGTGTTCATACCCCTTACAGTTGGGGGCGGGGTGAGCGAGGCTTCTGACCTGCGGAGGCTGCTCAAGGCCGGCGCGGACAAGGTTGCCATAAACACGGCTGCTGTGAAGAACCCGGAGCTTATAAGGGAGAGCGCCAGGATATTCGGGAGCCAGTGCGTGGTCTCCGCGATAGATGCGAAGCGGGTTTACGAGCCCAGGGAGGACAGGCACGTGGTGAGCACACCCCAGGGGGAGTGCTGGTTTGAGGTGTACATATACGGGGGCAGGAAGCCCACGGGAATTGACGCCATTGAGTGGGCTGCGAGGGTGGAGGAGCTGGGTGCGGGGGAGATACTCCTGACCAGCATGGACGCCGACGGCACCAAGGACGGGTATGACGTCCCCCTCACCAGGGCGGTGAGCGAGGCTGTGGGCATCCCGGTAATAGCCAGCGGGGGGGCGGGGAAGCCGGAGCACTTCTACGAGGCTTTTGCAGAGGCAAAGGCGGATGCCGCCCTGGCGGCGAGCATCTTCCACTACGGGGAGTACTCCATAATGGAGGTGAAGGAGTACCTGCACGAGCGGGGCGTGGCGGTGAGAATTTCCAAAGGTTTGCAGAGGACATTCAGAAACTAATATATACACGTTGCTCAAATTCATGGTAGGTGGATGCAGATGGAAAGGTCAAGAGGCTTCTGGAGCGGGCACAGCAGAAAGCTCAGGAAGCGTGTGCGCAGGCGCGGGCTTATACCCGTAACCAGGTACCTGCAGGAGTTTTCTGTGGGTGAGAAGGTGCATATAAAGATTGAGCCCTCGGTTCACAGGGGCATGCCTCACCCCAGATTCCACGGGCTCACGGGCACGGTTGTGGGCAGGCGTGGCAGGGCGTACGTGGTTGAGGTGAGAGATGGTGATGCCGTGAAGCAGATAATTGCCCACCCCGTGCATCTGGAGGCGCAGAAGGTATGAGCGGAAGGGGTGTGCTCCAGGTAAAGCCCGTGACGATGTACGAGGCAAGGGCTATCCTTGAGAGGGAGCTGGAGGAGATAGAGGAGCCCGTTTACGAGCAGAAGATATGCCTTGACTACCTCAAGAAGTTCGCCAGGCTCACGCCTGAAGAGGGGCGCAGGATAGTTGAGGAGGTGCTCCAGGTCAGTGATAAGATCAGAGAGGAGGTTGCGGTCAAGATCGCGGACCTCCTGCCCCAGGATGAGGAGGACGTGCGTGCGATCTTTGCAAAGGAGAGGGCTATCCTTGAGAAGAGCGAGATTGCGAAGATAGTTGAGATCTGCGCCCGCTACAGGAAGTGAGAGGGAGGCGGTGCAGTTGGGGATGGAGGACTACGTCTATGTTCTTGATTACCTCCCTCACGGCAGACCGGAGGATGAGCGCCCCATATACAAGAAGGAGCCCCTTGTGCTGGCTATCGGGGAGAAGTTCTTTTCCCTGCTGGAGCTGGTGCCCAAGCGGGGGGTTGAGCTCAAGCCCCACGAGCGGGTTTACATCGGAAGGAAGGAGAGGGACAAGATAGACCACATAAAGCGCAGGATTACCTACGATGAGCTCACCTCGGCGGCAAAGGCTGAGCTGCCCTACGTGCTTGAGAAGCTGGTCAGGCAGAACGAGAGGAGGTACGTGGAGTTCTTCAACACCGCCATGCCCCTGACCACGAGGCTGCACATGCTGGAGCTCCTCCCGGGTATCGGGAAGAAGCTCATGTGGGAGATTCTTGAGGAGAGGAAGAAGAAGCCCTTTGAGAGCTTTGAGGATATATCCAGGAGGATAAAGGCGATTTCTGACCCCGCCAAGCTGATAGTCAGCAGGATAATTACGGAGCTCTCCGAGGCGGATGTGAAGCAGGGGAGGCACAAGTACAGGATATTCATACCCCAGGGGAAGAGGCGTGGGCGTTGAGCCTGCTTGAGGAGACGAAGAGTATCCTGCGCAGGTACGGGATAAGGCTGAGGAGGTCCGCGGGGCAGCACTTCCTTGTAAATGAGCGGGTGGCGGAGCTGGAGGTTGAGCTGGCGGAGGTGTCTCCTGGGGAGAGGGTGCTGGAGGTGGGGGCGGGAATAGGCAACCTCACCAAGTACCTGCTTGAGGCGGGGTGCAGGGTGGTGGCTGTGGAGAAGGACCCCCTGCTTGCCAGGGTGCTGCGGGAGAGGTTCCAGGGGGAGGAGCTGGAGGTGCTCACCGGGGACGTGCTCAGAGTGGAGGTGCCGGAGGTGAGCAAGGTGGTCTCAAATCCGCCCTTCAGCATATCCTCCCCCTTAGTGTTCATGCTGCTGCGCATGGGGCTTGAGAGGGGGGTGCTGCTGCTGCAGCGGGAGTTTGCAAGGCGAATCGTGGCAGAGCCGGGGAGCAGGGAGTACTCACGCCTGAGCGTGGGGTGCAGGTTCTACGCGGACTGGAGGGTTGCGGCTTCGGTGGGGCGGGGCTCCTTCTACCCGCCCCCGGAGGTTGATGCCAGTGTGGTCGTGTTCACCCCGAGGGAGCGCATGCGGGTGGATGAGGAGTTCTTCCTGAGGTTCACGGGCATGCTGTTTCCCTACCGGCGGAAGACCCTGAGGAGGGCGATGAAGCACGTGCTGCGCAGGCTGGGGGTTGAGGGTGAGCCCGAGCGGGTGGTGGGTGAGGAGCTGCTCGGCAGGCGGGTGTTCACCCTGACCCCCGAGGAGGTTGCAGAGCTGAGCGAGAGGGTGAGGGCATGGAGCTCTTCGGGGTAGAGGTTGAGGCGTGTGAGGGGGTGTACAAGCCCTGCGATGACACCTTCATGCTTGCGGAGGTGGTGCAGGGAGAGGTCAGGCGGGGGGAGAGGATGCTTGAGGTGGGTACGGGCACCGGGATAATCGCCCTGCTCGGCGCCAGGCTGGGGGCTGAGGTTGTTGCCACCGATGTGTCCGAGGCGGCTGTCAGGTGCGCGAGGCTGAACGCAAGGCGCAACGGGATTAAGCTCAGGGTGCTCAGGTGCGACCTCATGGGGTGCGTGAGGGGGAGGTTCTCCCTCATAGTCTTCAACCCGCCCTACCTGCCTGCCGAGGAGGGGGAGGTGAGGGACGAGGTGAGCATCGCCTGGCATGGAGGCAGGGATGGCAGGGAGGTCATTGAGCGCTTCATACCCCTGTGCGTGGAGTACTTAGAGAGGGGGGGCAGGGTGCTGATGGTCCAGTCTTCCCTGAGCATGCCCGAGAGGACGATGAAAATGTTTTTAAGCCTGGGGTTTGAGGTAAGCGTGGTGGCTGAGAGGAGCTTCCCCTTTGAGAGGCTGCAGGTTGTAAGGGCGGTGCTTCCGTGATACTCTCGGACAGGGACATCAGGAGGTTTCTGAGGGAAGGCAGGCTGCGAATTGAGCCCCTGGATGAGGAGCTTCAGGTTCAGCCCAGCAGCGTGGACCTCAGGCTGGGGAGGGAGTTCAGGATATTCAGGCACATGCGCAAGTCCCACATTGACCCCCTGAGGGACGACCCTGCGGAGTACACCGAGCCCGTGGTGATTGAGGACGGGGAGAGCTTCATCCTCCATCCCGGGGAGTTCGTGCTCGGGTGCACCCTGGAGTGGATTGAGGTGCCCGAGGAGCTGGTGGCGAGGGTTGAGGGGCGCTCCAGCCTGGGCAGGCTGGCTCTGCTGGTGCACGCCACCGCGGGGTTCATAGATGCGGGCTTCAAAGGCAGGATAACCCTTGAGCTGAGCAACGTGGGCAAGATGCCCATCGCCCTGCACCCGGGGATGAGGGTGTGCCAGCTCGCCTTTGAGCTCATGAGCTCTCCCGCCGAGAGGCCCTACGGGCACCCCAGCAGGAGCAGCAAGTACCAGCACCAGAAGGGTGCCACCCCCAGCAGGATTAACCTTGACCCGGAGCTCAGGTAGGCAGGAAAATACTTATGCCGGGAGGGTGATAAATTAGAGGATGATGGGAGCCAACCACAAGGTAAAGGACTACATGTCCACCAGAGTTATAACCGTTTCTCCGGACATGACCCTTGAGGAAGTCAAGAGGCTGATGCGTGAGACGGAGCATGACGGATTTCCTGTGGTTGAGAACGGGGAGATAAAGGGGATAATAACCACCAGGGACATGGTGCTGCGGGAGGGCGGAAAGTTCGTCAGGGACGTCATGACCACCGAGGTCACGGTTACCTTTCCCGAAACCAGGCTGATAGATGCCGCCAGGGTGATGTTCCGCCGCGGCTTCTCCAGGCTTCCCGTGGTTGAGAAGGAGGGGGACAAGAGGAAGCTCATAGGGATAGTCACCATAACCGATGTTATACGCTCCCACATTGAGCGGGCAACCCCCGAGAAGGTGAGGAAGCTCAGGGACTCCTTGGAAAAGCTCTACGGGATAAAAAGCGTGGTGCGTATGGGGTACGTTAAGATCTCGGAGCTCAGGCCGACCCAGGGGAAGGTGCACCCCGACGAGTACAGGGGCAGGGAGTACGAGCTGAAGCGGGGGCTGGCGGAGCCGGTGGTGGTGATAAAGAGCGGGAACAGGCTGATTCTGGTTGACGGGCACCACAGGGCGCTTGCCGCGAGGAAGCTGGGCATTGAGGAGATAAAGGCGTACATAATCGTGCTTGAGAGGGACGTTGAGCTCGGTATGGAGAGGACGGCGAGAAAGCAGGGGCTGCGAAGCATAGACGACATAAAGATAGCCGAGGAGACCGAGCACGGGATAGTGGCTGACATCGTGGGAGGCGGTGAATGAGCTGCCAGGTGCTTTCCGAGGTTTTCAGGGTTATTGAGCAGAGGAAGCGGGAGATGCCGGAGGGCAGCTACGTCGCTGAGCTCATGCGCTCCGGTGAGGAGAAGATTCTCAGGAAGCTGAACGAGGAGATGCTGGAGGTTGTGCT
>WANG01000167.1 GCA_015521945.1 Candidatus Hydrothermarchaeota archaeon | reverse complement strand
GGCCGGAGGTATGCTCGGTGTACAGCTACCTCTCCTACGTGTTTGAGCAGGATGATGCCAGGCTGGAGGAGAGGTACAGGGCGTGCAGGGGGGGTGAGATGCTGTGCGGGGAGTGCAAGCAGTACCTGGCAGAGCGGGTGCTGGAGTTCCTGAGGGAGCACCAGAGGCGGAGAGAGAGGGCAAAGGGCCGGCTGGAGGAGTTCATGGTGAGGGATTAGATAGCAGGGCTCTTGTGGAGTGGGTGAAAGGAGTAACACGGGTGGAGCTCTGGGGCGGTGGTCATCTGCCTTTTTACGGGGATGTGAGTTCAAAGTCAACGGGTGGTGTCCTTATCAACCTGGAGCACCCCACCTTTTCGTAACCGATAAGTAAATAGCAAATTTAATGATACTCAAGCTCACGGATGATACTATTTTATGAAAGCTCAAAAGAATTACTATAGGATACCGGATCATCAGCTCACCACCGTACAAAATCATTGTAGAAAGTTAATGTAGCTTGGCATCATGGAGATGAATATGAAGAGGAATAGTGTTGTCAGGGTCAGAAGGATGACATATGTGAGGAGGTTGTAAAAGTAAGCACGGCGGTGTATTGATTGATATGGAGATGGTGGATAAAAAAAGTATTTGCTGAATTTATGGTGTCTTTAATTATTTCATTGATTTTGACTATTATAGGCAGGTACTTTGGAATACAGCCTTATGAGATTATAAAAATAAGAAATTTAGAATTTCCATTGTTCTTTTTTATAGTTACATTTTTCTATCTCAAACTCTTTTGCACTTTTCCAAAGAACAGCATAACTACAGAAGGTCCAACAAGTGCATAATTCTTCAAATCTACTTTTAAATAAAGTAAAAGTCTTATCAGAATCCCCATTGGAGTGAGATACCACAATCCTTTATCAACGAGATAACACTCTACACTAAGCCAGACAAGAGGTATGACCAAAGCTGCAGAGGAAATAGTATATAAAAAGGATCCCGTTATAATAGCAACTGTGAAGTCAAACCAGTTTAAAATCGCAGCTATAATGGTAACTTTCTTATTTTTAATGAAATCTTTAATATTCTTGAGTTCTGCTTTTGTAAGTCTAATAATTATTGCATAATTTACTGCAGAAAATCCTATAATCCCCATGTATATAATCTTAGTATCAATTTCTAAAAACTGCTTTAAAAATAATGAGAAAATTCCCAGATACACCAAATTACATATAAAAACAAAAACGTAACGCATTGTCATACTAATGATCCACCTTAACATAACCCACCACCTTTAGTTATACTAAGCTACTCAGTCAGCGGTATAAATTTTTCTGATACCTTTCCCACATCATCCGCCGCATAGCTGGGTAGCATCATCTTCAGGCATTCTTATTGCCCGCTGTACCTTGCCAAGGGTTCTCAAGGAGGAGACACGCTCTCACTGGAACTAATCTGAAACATATCAGGAGTGCCGGGGGCGGGCTTCGAACCCGCGGCTTCCACGTATCCCAGGAGTGCCTGCACGAGGCACAAGCCTCTCCCTATGAGCGTGGCACTCTAACCAGGCTGAGTTACCCCGGCGGAATACATTCAGCCTCCAGTAACCATGTAAACCATATTCACACCCTGCCGTAGGTTGCCACAGCCTCCCCGTAGGCGAGCACGTGCCCCTTCATGGCACTCTCAAGCTCCTCCCTGCTCGCTCCGGGCTCAAGCTCAAGCAGGGTATCAAGGGCGTAAACCCTGAAGAAGTACCTGTGGGGCTTCCCCGGAGGGGGGCAGGGTCCCGCGTACCCAACCCTGCCGAAGTCGTTGAGCCCCTGCACCGCTCTCACAGGAGCCTCAACCATGCCCTGCTTCGGCAGGTTCGCCGGCACATCCCCAGGCGCTAAGTTCCACACCACCCAGTGGGTGAAGGTGCCACCGGGAGCATCCGGGTCGTCCATTATTATGGCGAGAGCCTCCGCGCCCTCAGCCCCGCCTATCCTGAGCTCAGGGGACACATCTGCACCATCGCAGGTGTGCTCCGCAGGAAACTCCGAGAAATCAAGCTCAACGCTAAGCCTGCCCTTGGCCGGCGCGGCGGTGCACCCGGCGAGAGCCGCAACCACAACCAGAAACGCGCCGCTCAGCCTCACACACGCACCCCCTTCCATCATGACAACACATCACCCTGCACTCTTATCACATCTGCAACAAAAAAAGATTTCGCACCTCAGAGCATGTAGAGGACATGCGCTGGCTTCTCGCAGGCGTGGGCGTGCTCCTCCTGGGCATCGTGGTTCTGCAGCAGGCTCTTGCTCCTGAGAGTGAGGGGTGGATATGGAACGACTTCTCAAGGGCAATGAGCGAGGCGAAGGAGCAGAAAAAACCCGTGCTGATAAACTTCTGGACACCATCATGCTACTGGTGCGTCAGGATGGACGAGGTCATGCAGGACCCCGAGGTCAGGCGGGTGATGGAAGAGTACGTGCTGCTGCGGGTGGACACCAGCAGGCAGGGCTCGGAGCAGCTGCTCAGGAGGTACCGCATCTACGGCACCCCTGCCTTTGTGGTGCTCTCTGAAGACGGAGAGGTGCTCGCCACCGCCACCGGGTACATGCCTAAGGACAGGTTCCTGAGCTTCCTGCGGGAGTCATTACCATAATATTTGCATAAGTTAGGCAGACTCTGGATAACTGAAATTTTCACGGAGGTGATTCGTAGGCAGGTTTGGGTATGGCGGCCACAGCGGAGGGGCCACACCCGTTCCCATCCGAACACGGAAGTAAAGTCCTCCAGCGATCCCGGTGGTACTGGGGTGCGAGAGCCCCCGGGAAGCCGGGGACGCTGCCAGCCCATCCTGCTAACCTTTTTATTGAAGGAGCGGAAAGGTGTATGAGATGCCCTGGTGGTGTAGCCCGGCCTATCATACAGGACTGTCACTCCTGTGACTCGGGTTCAAATCCCGGCCAGGGCGTCCCCCTACAACCAAAGAGGTAAGCCCGCATGACAGGTGTGACGCACGAGGAGGTGTATTTTCTGCAGGCAATCTCGCGCCACGGGCCCGTAGCTCAGTCTGGCGAGAGCACCGGCCTTTTAAGCCGAGGGTCGCGGGTTCAAATCCCGTCGGGCCCGCTTTGCACGAAGGGGTGGTGGAAGTGAGAAGGGTGGTTGACATTTCAAAGCACGAGCTTGTGCCGAAGCATGAAGTAATGAGCGAGGAGGAGGCAAAGGAGCTTCTGGAGCGCCTGAACATAACCAAGGGGCAGCTTCCAAAGATACTCAAAAGTGACCCGATGGTTCAGAAGATAAAGGCAAAGCCCGGGGATATAATAAAGATAACCCGCAAGAGTCCGACCGCGGGTACCACCATCTACTACCGCGTGGTCGTGAACGAGTGAGGAGGTGAGGAGACTTGAACACCAAGCCCATACTGCACTCATTCCTCAGGAAGCGCGAGCTTGTCAGGCAGCACATAGACTCCTTCAACGACTTCATAGACAACCGCCTTCAGGCTATAGTTGACGAGACTGGTGTAATAGAGACCGACGTTGGAGTTGAGGTGGAGTTCGGCAGGATACGGGTCAACCAGGCGGAGGCTCTTGAGGCGGACGGCTCCTGGCACCCCATAGCCCCGATGGAAGCGAGGCTCAGGAACCTGAGCTACCTGTCCAGGGTTTTCTTGGAGATGCGGCTCCGCTGGAACGAGCGGGAGACGGAGTTTGAGTCAATAAAGATAGGGCAGATTCCCACCATGATAAAGTCCAACATATGCAACCTGCACGGGAAGAGCGATGAGGAGCTCATAGAGATGGGGGAGGACCCCCTGGACCCCGGAGGATACTTCATAATCAACGGCTCCGAGAGGGTGCTCGTCACCATAGAGGACCTGGCCCCCAACAAGATAATCCTGGAGAAGGGGGAGGAGTACTCCAAGATAACCGAGGTGGCAAAGGTCTTCTCCAAGCGGGGCGGCTTCAGGGCGCTTACCACCGTTGAGAGAGACCGTGAGGGGCTGCTCTGGGTGAACTTCCCCTCGGTGCCCGGAAGCATACCCCTCGTGGTCATGCTTCGCGCCCTCGGGGTTGAGACCGACAGGGAGATAATGGAGGTCATCTCCGAGAAGCCCGCTTACATGCACGACATCCTGCTCAACCTTGAGGAGTCATCCGGCGTGGGCAGCACCAGCGCGGCAATGGAGCTCATAGGCAAGAAGGTCGCAGCGGGGCAGGCAAGGGAGTACCGCCTCAAGCGGGCGGAGCAGGTGATAGACCGCTACCTGCTGCCCCACATAGGCGTTGAGCCCGAGGACAGGCTGAGGAAGGCGTACTACCTGGGCAGGATGGCTCTCAGGGTGCTGGAGCTTGCCAGAGGGCTCAGGGACCCGGATGACAAGGACCACTACGCCAACAAGCGCCTGCGCTTAGCTGGAGACCTCATGGAGGACCTCTTCAGGGTGGCCTTCTACAACCTCACCAGGGACATAAAGTACCAGCTTGAGCGCTCCGTGGTGAGGGGCAAGGAGCCCAGCGTTTACACCGCCGTTAGGCCGGATGTGCTCACCGAGCGCATAAGGCATGCCCTCGCCACCGGGAACTGGGTGGGTGGTAGAGCCGGTGTGAGCCAGCTTCTTGACAGGACCAACTACCTGAGCGTGGTCTCGCACCTGCGCAGGGTGGTTTCACCCCTCTCAAGGAGCCAGCCCCACTTTGAGGCGAGGGACCTGCATCCCACCCAGTTCGGCAGGATATGCCCCAGCGAGACACCAGAGGGGCCAAACTGCGGTCTGGTAAAGAACCTCGCCCTCGCCTGCGAGTTCTCAACCGGGATACCCGGAGATGAGCTGGTGCCCGTGCTGTATGAGATGGGTGTGAAGCCCATAAAGAGAGGTGTGTAGGCATGGAGGCGAACGTTTACGTTAACGGCAACCTTATAGGCACCCACGAGGACCCCCTGGCGCTGGTGGAGGAGATAAAGCGAGCCCGCAGGGCGGGAAAGATATCCCGCCAGACCAACGTTGCTTACTACGCCGAGACCGAGGAGGTGTACATCAACACCGACGAGGGCAGGGCAAGGAGACCCCTGATAGTGGTGGAGGACGGCAAGCCCTTGGTCACGGAGGAGGACATTAAAGCGGTTGAGAGGGGTGAGCTGACCTTTGACGACCTGGTGGAGCAGGGGAAGATAGAGTACCTGGACTCCGAGGAGGAGGAGAACGCCTACATAGCCATGACGCCCGAGGAGCTCACCCCGGAGCACACCCACTTGGAGATAGACCCCCTGCTGATGCTCGGGGTGTGCACCTCCGTCCTGCCCTTCCCGGAGTACAACTCCTCGCCCAGGAACACCATGGGGGCGGGGATGAGCAAGCAGGCTCTGGGCTTCTACGCCAGCAACTTCAGGTCACGCACCGACACCAGGGGGCATCTGCTCCACTACCCCCAGGTGCCTCTGGTCAAGACCGACATCCTGGATGCGGTGGGGTATGATGTGAGAGCCTCGGGGCAGAACTTCGTGGTGGCGGTGCTTTCCTACGCCGGGTACAACATGGAGGACGCCCTCATAATGAACAAAGCCTCCATTGACAGGGGGCTGGCGAGGAGCACCTTCTTCAGGAGCTACGAGGCTGAGGAGCGCAGGTACCCGGGTGGGCAGTACGACAAGTTTGAGATACCCGCCCCGGAGATACGTGGGTACAGGGAGGAGTCAGCCTACGCCTACCTGGGCGAGGACGGGCTTATTGAGCCTGAGAGCGAGGTGCGCTCGGGGCACGTGCTCATAGGCAAGACCTCGCCCCCGCGCTTCTTGGAGGAGGTGAGCGAGTACGGGCTGCTCAGGGAGAAGCGCAGGGAGACCTCAATAACGGTGCGCCACGGGGAGGAGGGCATAGTTGACATGGTCATGCTGACCGAGAACCACAACGGCAACCGCCTGGTGAAGATAAGGGTCAGGGACCAGCGCATACCCGAGCTCGGGGACAAGTTCGCCTCAAGGCACGGGCAGAAGGGCGTGATGGGCCTGATTCTGCCCCAGGAGGACATGCCCTTCACTGAGCAGGGCATCATACCCGACCTGATAATAAACCCCCACGCCATCCCGTCAAGGATGACGGTGGGTCAGGTGCTGGAGATGCTCGGGGGCAAGGTGGCGTGCCTTGAGGGGCGCAGGGTGGACGGCACCCCCTTCTCGGGTGAGAAGGAGGCTGACCTGCGGGAGGCGCTGAAGCGTGCGGGCTTCAAGAGCACGGGCAGGGAGATAATGTACAACGGCATGACCGGGGAGATGTTTGAGGCTGAGATATTCATAGGGGTGGTGTACTACCAGAAGCTGCACCACATGGTTGCCGGCAAGATTCACGCCCGCTCCCGTGGACCCGTGCAGGTCCTCACGAGGCAGCCCACCGAGGGCAGGGCGAGGGAAGGCGGGCTGCGCTTCGGTGAGATGGAGCGTGACTGCCTCATAGGGTACGGCGCAGCCCTGCTGCTCAAGGAGCGGCTGCTGGACGAGAGCGACCGGCACACCATGCTGGTGTGCGAGAAGTGCGGAAGCATAGCGGTGCACGACAAGACCAGGGACACCATATACTGCACCATCTGCGGCAGGGAGAGCGAGGCTGCCGAGGTTGAGGTGAGCTACGCCTTCAAGCTGCTGCTGGACGAGCTCCGCTCCCTTGGAATAAACCCCAGGCTGGAGCTCGGAGATAAGGCGTGAGGGGCAGGTGAGGCGCATGAGGATAATACCCAAGAAGGTTGAGAGGATAAAGTTCGGGCTGCTGTCGCCCGAGCAGATACGCAAGCTGGCTGAGGTGAAGATAGTCACCGCCGACACCTACGATGAGGACGGGTACCCCATAGAGGGCGGGCTCATGGACCCGCGCCTCGGGGTGGTGGACCCCGGCCTGCGCTGCAAGACCTGCGGCTCCCGCGTCGGGGACTGCCCTGGGCACTTCGGCAGGATTGAGCTTGCCCGCCCGGTTATCCACGTGGGGTACGCGAAGCTGATAAACAAGATTCTGAAGAGCACCTGCAGGGAGTGCGGCAGGATTCTGCTGCCCGAGGAGAAGATAGAGGAGTTCAGGCAGGAGCTCAAGAGGGCGAAGAGGATAGGCAAGAACGAGGAGCCCATCGTTGAGGAGCTCTTCAAGCTGGCGAGAGCCTCAAAGAGCTGCCCCCACTGCGGCGCCGAGCAGATGGAGATAAAGTTTGAGAAGCCCACCACCTTCATTGAGGTGGTTGAGGGGAGGCAGCACAGGCTGTCCCCCATAGAGGTGAGGGAGCGCCTTGAGAGGGTTACCGACGGGGATGCGGAGGTCATGGGGTTTGACGTCAGCGTTGCCAGGCCCGAGTGGATGGTGCTCACCGTCCTCCTGGTGCCTCCCGTCACGGTGCGCCCCTCCATCACCCTTGAGTCGGGGGAGCGCAGCGAGGACGACCTGACCCACAAGCTGGTGGACATCATAAGGATAAACCAGCGCCTTGAGGAGAACATGGAGGCGGGGGCACCCCAGCTCATAATTGAGGACCTGTGGGAGCTGCTGCAGTACCACGTGACCACCTACTTCAACAACGAGGTTGCAGGGGTGCCTCCCGCAAGGCACCGCTCTGGAAGACCCCTGAAGACCCTGGCGCAGAGGCTCAAGGGCAAGGAGGGCAGGTTCAGGAGCAACCTCTCAGGCAAGCGCGTCAACTACTCCGCACGCACCGTCATCTCCCCCGACCCCAACCTCAGCATAAACGAGGTGGGGGTGCCGGAGATAATAGCCAGGGAGCTGACCATACCCGAGATAGTAACCCCCATGAACATAGACCGCCTGAAGGAGCTGGTGCGCAACGGTCCGCACCGCTATCCGGGAGCGAACTACGTTGAGCGCCCCGATGGAGCCAGGCTGAGCTTGGCGAGGGTGAGAGACATAGACGAGCTGCTTGAGAAGATTGAGCCCGGGTGGAAGGTGCACCGCCACCTGATAGACGGGGACATCGTGCTCTTCAACCGCCAGCCAAGCCTGCACCGCATGAGCATAATGGCGCACGAGGTGAAGGTGCTGCCCTACAAGACCTTCCGCCTGAACCTGTGCGTGTGCCCCCCCTACAACGCCGACTTTGACGGGGACGAGATGAACCTGCATGCGATTCAGAGCCAGGAGGCGAGAGCCGAGGCGAGGGTGCTGATGAGGGTGCAGGAGCAGATACTCTCCCCGCGCTTCGGGGGTCCGATAATAGGCGGAATCCACGACCACATCTCGGGGGCGTACCTGCTCACCCAGCCCGAGGTGAAGTTCACAAAGGAGGAGGCGTTCCACCTGCTCTACGCCAGCGGGATAAGGAAGCCCCTGCCAGAGCCGGCGGTGGAGGAGAACGGCAGAGCCTACTACACGGGCAAGCAGATATTCAGCATGCTTCTCCCAGAGGACCTCACCCTGAGGTACAGGGCAAAGGTGTGCAGGAAGTGCGAGAAGTGCAAGCGGGAGGAGTGCGAGTACGATGCCTACGTGGTGATTGAGAACGGCAAGCTAAGGTGCGGTGTCATGGACGAGAAGAGCTTCGGAGCCTTTGCAGGGGAGCTGCTTGACCGCATAGTCAAGGACTACGGCACCGATGCCGCCAGGGAGTTCCTGGACAGGGTGACGAAGCTGGTTATAAACTTCATAACCTGGCGCGGGTTCTCCACGGGCATAGACGACGAGGACCTGCCAGAGGAGGCGAAGGAGAGGATAGCGGAGATTCTTGATGAGGCGGAGAGGAGCGTGTTTGAGCTGATAAGAGCCTACAACGACAAGATTCTGGACCAGCTTCCGGGCAGGAGCCTTGAGGAGACCTTAGAGATGCGCATAATGGAGGTGCTCAGCGAGGCGAGGGACAAGACGGGTAAGATAGCCAACGAGTACTTAGAGAGGGAGGAGAAGCGCAGGCGGCACGAGAACAGCGCACGAATAATGGCGGTCTCGGGAGCGAGGGGCAGCCTGCTGAACCTCACCCAGATGGCAGCCTGCGTGGGGCAGCAGTCGGTGAGGGGCGAGCGCATAAAGAGGGGCTACTCGGGCAGGACCCTGCCCCACTTCAAGGTGGGGGACATCTCGGCGAAGGCGAAGGGCTTCGTGAGGAGCAGCTACAAGCAGGGGCTGTCTCCGCTTGAGTTCTTCTTCCACAACATGGGCGGAAGAGAGGGTCTCGTTGACACCGCCGTTAGAACCTCGCAGAGCGGGTACATGCAGCGCAGGCTGATAAACGCCCTCCAGGACCTCAAGGTGGAGTACGACAACACCGTCAGGGATACCAGGGGGGTCATCGTTGAGTTCCAGCACGGTGAGGACGGGAGCGACCCCAGCAGGACCGACTGGGGCAAGATGGTTAATGTTAAGAACATAGTGCAGAAGTACGCCAGAACGGAGGCTGAGTAGAGATGCACCTGAGCAGGGAGGAGATAGATGCAAGGCTTGAGGAGCTCAGGGACAAGCTGCCCCAGAGCATACTTGAGGAGCTGAGGCAGGAGCTGCACAGGGCTAAGCTCACCAAGGAGGCGCTGGAGAGCATAATTGAGGAGGTGCTGAAGAGGTACGAGTACGCCAGGGTTGAGCCCGGAGAGGCGGTGGGTGTGGTGGCTGCCCAGAGCATGGGCGAGCCAAGTACGCAGATGACGATGCGTACCTTCCACTACGCGGGTGTGGCGGAGCTCAACGTTACCCTGGGTCTGCCCAGAATCATAGAGATAGTGGATGCCAGAAAGAAGCCCTCAACCCCGATGATGACCATATACCTGGAGGAGGAGTACGCCAGGGATAAGGAGAAGGCGGAGCAGGTGGCGCAGGAGATTGAGACCCTGTACCTGGAAGACCTGCTTGAGAAGAGCGAGATTGACATTGTGCACCAGCGGGTGAACCTGTACTTTGACGAGTACGAGATGAGGCGAAGGAAGGTTGAGATGGAGGAGGTGCTGAAGAAGCTGGGCTCCATCAAGGGTGTTAGCACCGAGGTTGCGGGTAACGTGGTGTCGGTGATACCGGAGAAGACGTCCAGCATAAAGGAGCTGAGGAAGCTGGAGAACAGGGTCAAGGGCATTCACCTGAGGGGAATTAAGGACATACGCAGGGTGGTGCTGCGAAGGGAGGGTGAGGAGTACGTGATATACACCGAGGGCTCCAACCTCAAGGATGTGCTGAGAATTGAGGGGGTGGACATTACAAGAACCAAGACAAATGATATCACGGAGATTCAGCGCGTGCTGGGAATTGAGGCTGGCAGGAACGCCATAATAAACGAAATCCAGGACACCCTCAACGAGCAGGGGCTTACCGTTGATGTCAGGCACCTGATGCTGGTGGCTGACATGATGGCGGTGGATGGCACCATAAAAGCCATAGGAAGGCACGGGGTGAGCGGTGAGAAGGCGAGCGTCCTGGCAAGGGCGGCCTTTGAGATAACTGTGGACCACCTGCTGCACGCTGCGGTGGCGGGAGAGTACGAGGAGCTTGAGGGGATAGTTGAGAATGTTATAGTTGGCAGACCCGTTAAGCTGGGAACGGGCATGGTGGAGCTCGTGATGCGCAGGGAGCTTGAGGAGGCTAAGGAGGTAAAGGAGGCTGAGTGAAGATGGACCTGGAGAGGGCAATCAGGCAGGCGGTGGACACGGGAAAGGTGCTGCTGGGCACTAAGCAGAGCCTGCAGGCGGTGAGGAACGGGGAGGCGAGGCTGGTGGTGGTGGCAGCCAACTGCCCCCAGGAGGCGAAGGAAGACCTGATGCGCTACTCAAAGCTCGCGGGGGTGCCGGTGTACGAGTACGGGGGCTCGGGAATGGAGCTCGGAGCGGTGTGCGGCAAGCCCTACGTGGTGAGCATGCTGGCGGTGATTGAGGCGGGGGATTCTGATATTCTTGAACTCGGTAGGGGGATAAAATAATGGAGGTTCTGAAGCTCTCCGCCAGGGAGATCAGCTACATCGCCCTTTTTGAGAGCATGACTGGTGCAGTGGTAAAGGACTGTGTGGTTGATGAGAGCGACGGCAGGGTGACCTTCGTGGTGAGGAAGGGCGATATGGGCATAGCAATAGGCAGAAGAGGTGCGAACGTGCAGAGGGTGGCGAAGGCGATAGGCAGGAAGGTTGAGGTGGTTGAGCACAGCTCAGACCCTGCGGAGTTCGTGGTGAATGTGCTCAAGCCTGCCAAGGTGGAGAGCGTTGAGGTTGATGAGGATAAAAAGCAGATAAGGGTAAGGCTGAGCATGCACGACAGGGAGAAGATGAGGCGGAGGGTGCTGGAGAGGGTGAGGGAGATAGTGAAGAGGCACCATGATATGGATGTTGTCATAGTGTGAGGTGGTTTGCGTGGCGAAGAAGCCTACCGGTGAGTTCACGGCAAGGAAGCTCAGGCTCAGAAGGAAGGAGTTCAGGTGGAGTGATCCCAAGTACAAGCGCAGGGTGCTCAGGCTCAAGGAGAAGTCAAACCCCTTAGGCTCGGCTCCCATGGCGAGGGGTATAGTGATTGAGAAGGTGGGTGTTGAGGCTAAGCAGCCCAACTCGGCTATAAGAAAGTGCGTGAAGGTGCAGCTTATAAAGAGCGGACGCCAGGTAACGGCGTTCGCCCCGGGTAACGGGGCTATAAACTTCATTGATGAGCACGATGAGGTGCTGATAGAGGGCATCGGCGGCAGGCAGGGCGGAAGCATGGGCGACATACCTGGGGTGAGGTTCAAGGTGATTGCCGTCAACGGTGTGCCCCTCAGGGAGCTCGTGCGGGGACGCAGAGAGAAGCCCGTAAGGTGATGAGGAGATGTTCAAGGTGTTCGGAATATGGGATACCACGGAGGTTGAGGTGCGTGACCCCAGCCTGAGGGCGTACATCAACCTGCGCCCCGTGCTCGTGCCCCACACCATGGGCAGGCACCTGCGCCAGTTTGGAAAGGCGGAGGTGCCCATAGTTGAGAGGCTGATAAACAAGATGATGGTCACGGGGCATGAGGGCAAGAAGCACAAGCGCACCTCGGGCAGAAATACGGGCAAGAAGATACTCGCCTCCGACATAGTGAAGGAGGCTCTCATGATAGTGGAGAAGCGAACCAAGAAGAACCCCATCCAGGTGCTGGTGGATGCCCTGATAAACGCGGGACCCAGGGAGGAGACCACCCGCCTCAAGTACGGCGGGATAGCGTACCACCAGAGCGTTGATGTGGCACCCCAGCGCAGGCTGGACCTGGCGCTGAGGTTCATAGCCATAGGCGCGGCGCGCCAGGCGTTCAAGTCAAAGAAGAGCATCGCCCAGGCGCTTGCGGACGAGATAATAGCTGCTGCAAACTACGACATGAAGTGCTACTCCATATCCAAGAAGGAGGAGATTGAGCGCATAGCAAAGGCTGCGAGGTAGGGTAATGGCAAAGCGGGACGAGCTTGTACGGCAGATTCAGGAGCTGATGCACAAGCCCGAGCAGATACGCAACATGGGGATAGTTGCCCACATAGACCACGGGAAGACCACCCTCAGCGACAACCTGCTCGCTGGTGCGGGGATGATGAGCTACGAGCTTGCGGGCAAGCAGCTGGTGCTGGACAGCGATGAGCTTGAGCAGCAGCGGGGCATAACCATAGATGCAGCCAACGTGAGCATGGTGCACGAGTACGGGGGTGACAGGTACCTGATAAACATGATTGACACCCCCGGGCACGTTGACTTCGGGGGCAACGTGACCAGAGCCATGCGTGCCGTTGACGGGGTAATCGTGGTGGTGTGCGCCGTTGAGGGGGTGATGCCCCAGACGGAGACGGTGCTCAGGCAGGCGCTCAAGGAGCGGGTCAAGCCCGTGCTTTTCATAAACAAGGTGGACAGGCTGATAAATGAGCTCAGGCTGACTCCAGAGGAGATGCAGCGCAGGTTTGCCGAGATAATCTCGGAGTTCAACAAGATAGTCAGGGGGATGGCGCCCAAGGAGTTCAGGGACGCCTGGCAGGTGAAGGTGGAGAAGGGAAGCGTTGCCTTCGGCTCCGCCTACCACAACTGGGCGATAAACGTGCCCCTGATGAAGGCAACTGGCATAACCTTCAAGGATGTTATTGAGTACAACCAGAAGGGGGAGCAGAAGGCTCTTGCCGCAAAGGCAAAGGTGCATGAGGTGCTCCTGGACATGGTGGTGAAGCACCTCCCCTCGCCACTGGAAGCCCAGAAGTACAGGATACCCAGGATATGGCCGGGGGACCTGGAGAGCGAGGATGCGAGGGCGATGCTCACCTGCGACCCGAAGGGCAAGCTGGCGCTCATGATAACCGACATACGGGTTGACCCCCAGGCGGGGGAGGTTGCCACGGGCAGGCTGTTCTCGGGCACACTGAGGCGCAGCCAGGAGGTTTACCTGTGCAACGCCAAGACCAAGACCAGAACCCAGCAGGTCGGGGTTTACCTGGGTCCCGAGAGGCTGCCCACCGAGGAGGTCACGGCTGGGAACATAATAATGGTCACGGGCATGAAGAACGTCCAGGCGGGGGAGACGGTTACCTCCCCGGACGACCCCATAGAGCCCTTTGAGGAGCTGCGCCACTACTCCGAGCCCGTGGTTACCGTGGCGGTGGAGGCGAAGAACACCAGGGACCTGCCCAAGCTCATTGAGGTGCTGAACGTCATGGCGAGGGAGGACCCGACCCTGAGGGTGGAGATAAACGAGGAGACGGGGGAGCACCTGCTCTCCGGCATGGGCGAGCTCCACCTTGAGGTGGTCACCCACAGGATAAGGGAGAAGGGGGTTGACATTGAGGTCTCGCCTCCAATAGTGGTGTACAGGGAGAGCGTGGCAAAGAGCTCAAAGCCCGTGGAGGGCAAGTCACCCAACAAGCACAACCGCTTCTACTTCGTGGTTGAGCCCCTTGAGAAGGAGGTGCTTGAGGCTCTCAGCGAGGGTGAGCTTAACCCCCAGAGGTACAAGGGCAAGGAGCTGGGAAGGGCGCTGGAGAAGGCGGGCATGAAGAAGGAGGACGCCAAGGGCGTGGTGGCGGTGTACCAGAACAACGTGCTCACCGACGTTACCAAGGGCATCCAGTACCTGAACGAGACCATGCCCCTGATACTGGAGGGCTTCCAGGAGGCGATGAACGAGGGGCCCCTGGCGAAGGAGCAGGTGCTGGGGGTCAAGGTGAAGCTGGTGGACGTGAAGCTCCACGAGGATGCGGTGCACAGGGGTCCGGCTCAGGTCATACCAGCCGTGAGGGAGGCGATACGCCAGGCGATGCTCCAGGCTGAGGCTCACCTGCTTGAGCCCAAGCTCAGGGTGTTCATACAGGTGCCCCAGGACTACATGGGTGCGGTGACCCACGAGATACAGCGCAGAAGGGGCAGCATCTTAGACATGCGCCAGGAGGGCGAGCTGATAGTGATTGAGGCAAAGTGCCCCGTTAGCGAGATGTTCGGCTTTGCAGGGGACATAAGGAGTGCCACCGAGGGCAGAGCGCTGTGGAGCACCGAGTTTGCTGGATTTGAGCGGCTTCCTGCAGAGCTGCAGGAGACGGTGATAAAGAAAATCCGGGAGAGAAAAGGTTTAAATTAGGGTAACGTGATAATACAGGAGCACAAAGGAGGTTAGGAAAGATGGCGGAGAAACCACATCTGAACCTGGTGTTTATAGGACACGTGGACCACGGTAAGTCCACAACGGTGGGAAGGCTGCTGTTTGAGATGGGTGCCATTGGAGAGCACATAATCAGGCAGTACCGCGAGGAAGCGCAGAAGATAGGCAAGGCAACCTTTGAGTTCGCCTGGGTCATGGACAGGCTGAAGGAGGAGCGCGAGAGAGGTCTCACCATAGACATCTCTCACCAGAAGATGGAGACGGACAAGTACTACTTCACCATCATTGACGCCCCGGGACACAGGGACTTCATCAAGAACATGATCACCGGCGCCTCCCAGGCGGACGCTGCGGTGCTCGTGGTGGACGTGGCTCAGAAGGACGAGAAGGGCGGGCTGATGCCCCAGACCAAGGAGCACGTGTTCCTCGCCAGAACCCTGGGAATACAGCAGTTCATCGTGGCGATAAACAAGATGGACGCCGTGGACTGGAGCAAGGAGAAGTTTGAGGAGGTCAAGGGTCTACTGGACAAGCTGTTCAAGATAGTCGGGTACAAGCCCGAGCAGATAACCTACGTGCCGATTTCAGCGCTGCAGGGCGAGAACATAGTGAAGAAGAGCGACAAGATGCCCTGGTGGGATGGTCCCACCCTGGTTGAGGCGCTGAACCAGCTCAAGGAGCCCGAGAAGCCCGTTGACCTGCCCCTGCGCATACCCGTGCAGGACGTTTACTCCATCACCGGCATAGGCACGGTGCCTGTAGGCAGGGTGGAGACCGGCGTGCTCAAGCCCGGGGACAAGGTGATATTTGAGCCTCCGGGAGTAACCGGGGAGGTCAAGAGCATTGAGATGCACCACGAGCAGATACCCAAGGCTGAGCCCGGTGACAACATAGGCTTTAACGTGCGTGGCGTTGGTAAGAACGACATAAAGCGCGGTGACGTGTGCGGCCACACCGACAACCCGCCCACGGTGGCGAAGACCTTCACGGCGCAGATAATAGTGCTGCAGCACCCCAGCGCCATAACCGTCGGCTACACTCCAGTGTTCCACGCCCACACCGCCCAGGTTGCGTGCAGGATAATAGAGCTCATCAGCAAGCTTGACCCGCGCACGGGCAACGTGCTGGAGAAGAACCCGCAGTTCCTGAAGACCGGAGAGGCAGGGGTTATAAGGGTGCAGCCCACCAAGCCTCTTGTCATAGAGAAGGTGAAGGAGATTCCGCAGCTGGGCAGGTTTGCCATTAGAGACATGGGCATGACCGTGGCTGCGGGAATGGTGGTGGACATAGAGAAGGCGAAGTAAGCCTTCTCCTTATTATTTTTGAAAAGGGGTGCGGCAATGCACAGGGCAAGGATAAAGCTGAGCGCAACGGACCACAGGAAGCTTGAGGAGGTGTGCAGGCAGGTCAGGGAGATTGCGGAGAAGACGGGAGTGGAGATGTCCGGACCCATACCCCTGCCCACCAAGAGGCTGCGCGTGCCGGTGCGTCGCTCACCTTCTGGCGACGGCACCGCCACCTGGGAGAAGTGGGAGATGCGCATTCACAAGCGCCTGATTGACATAGAGGCTGATGAGCGCACCATGAGGCAGATAATGCGTGTACGTGTGCCAGACGGTGTGAACATAGAGATTGAGCTCAGGACCTGATTCTTCTTCTTAGCAGCAGGTAGCCCACCCAGGGCAAAAGCGCACTCAGCGCCGCATACCCCTGAAACTCGGGCATCCCCACGGG
>WANG01000166.1 GCA_015521945.1 Candidatus Hydrothermarchaeota archaeon | reverse complement strand
TCTCATAGCTCCATAGTAGCTTGCCGTCTTTGTTGAAGAGGTAGACTTTTTTGTCCCGTGAGCCAGCTGCTACGTATCTGCCGTCTGCGCTGATGGAAACCGAGTGAACATAGCCGCCAGTTCTGTAACTCCACAGCAGCCTGCCTGAGCGGTCAAATAAGTAGATGTTATTACCTGAGCCGGCAGCTACATATTCACCGTCTGCGCTGATGGAAACCGATCTAACCCAGCCACCAGTCCTGTAGCTCCATAGCAATTTGCCTGAGCGGTCAAAGAGGTAGACTTTGTCATCCAGTGAGCCAGCGGCTACGTATCTGCCGTCTGCGCTGATGGAAACCGAGTAAACGTCGCCGCCGATATCACGGCTCCAGAGGAGAGGAGTATCTGCTTCCGCTTTTTTTACAGATTTCCCGGGGTTCTGCTTTTTACCGCCTCCGAAAATTCTGTTGAGAACCACATTGCCTCACCCCTTTCTCATCCTCTTCTTCACGCTGGGAGCCTCCTTCAGCTCCTCGCTTATATCCCTGCTGAAGGCTGTGAAGGAGGCGGAGACTCTGGCTAAGTCCCTCTGGGTCTCTGCGTCCTCCATGAAAATGAGAAGCTTCTTGGCTCTGTTGATTCTCTGCTCAAGCGCCAAGTACTTGGAAGCCTGCCTCCTCACAAGCTGAGAATCTCCCAGCTTTGCCGCCTCTCTACCAAGCTCAAGAAACTTCCTCTGAAACCTCTCCAAGTTTGAGATGTAGTTCTTCAGCCTTGCCTTTGCCTTTCTTGCTCTTATCCTGCGCTCAATCTCCCTCTCCTCCTTAGACTTGCGCAGCTTGAACATCCCGCCCACCTACCTGAACACTGCTAAGCCAACGTCGCTCACGTACTTAACCGTGTAGCCCTTTTCTTCAGCCAGCGCGTAGAAGGCTGCCTTCACGTACCCCTGCTCTGCGTTGCACCTCTCCACAGCCTCCTCAAGCACAGCGTACCCCTTCCCCTCCATGATTCCCTCCACGCAGCTCATAACCCTCCTCACCCTCTCCCTATCCAGCTCCAAGCTGAAGAGCTGGGAGGCGTCCCTTGAATACTCATCGCTGGGGTTGTAGAGCACCCTATCTGTGCTGCAGTCAAGCAGGCAGAGGGAGAGGTGCTTTGAGAGGAAGTTCCTGTGGAACTCCTCCGAGGCGATGTAATCTTTCACCTCCTTTGAGAAGCCCGTTGGAGAGGCGAGGCAGAGCACCACTTTTTTATTCTCACCCCTCGCCAGGTCCCTGTACTTAACCAGGTAAACGTTCACCTCCTCCAAGCCAAGAGGCTGCGTATCAAACCCGTGCCCTGCGAGCTCCTCCACCCTTGACGCAAACACGCCCAGAAGCTTCACCCTCGCCTTCCTGCCGAGGAGCTTCTTCTCCACAAGCTCAGCCTCTAAGTACCTGTTCTCAGGGAGATTCGCCCTCTCCTTCTCCGGGAGGTTAAACACCGAGGTGTCCCGCTCCCTGCCCTCCTTCTTCCTCTCCACCCGGTAAACCCTGCCTCCGAGCGCTATCTCTTCGCCCAGCTTCTCCTCCAGCCTCCCGAGGAAGTTCTGCTCCATCATCCTCGCCTCTTCCCTCCTCACGAACCTGCTGGCTTGAACCTCCGCTCCCCTGAGCCTTCGCAGCGTTGCCTCTATCTCCTCCCGCCTTTTTTCAAGCTCCTCCCTCTGCGCTTCAAGCTCCCGCCTCTCCCGCTCAACCCCCGCAAGCGCCTCCTTCACCTTCGCCTCCGCCTCTGCAATGCGCTCGGAAGCCTTCTCCGCCGCTAAGCTCTCCGCCTCTTTCTCCCACTGCGCCACAAGGGTGCGGAACCAGTCAAGCTCGGTTATAGCTTTGCTCACCGCCTGGTTGAGCTTCTCCCTGTATTCATCCCAGGTTTTTTTAATATACCCCTTTACTGGCTGAGCAACCTTTTCTGGTCCATCCTCGGGAGAGTCAAGAATATCATCAATATAGGAGTCCATGACCAGATAGTACTCCCTCAGAAGCTCCAGGGTCCTCTCATCCCTGTTAATTATCCTCCTTAGAATGTCCTCTGTGCTCTCAATCTTAAATCGGTTGTACCTCCCTATCTTCTTAAAAGCTTCAATCTCCTTCCCGCTGAACCTCCTCGCAGGCATAAACTCCTCGCCGTTTTCCCTGAAGCACACCGCAAGCTTCAGCAGAGCGGCGCTGAAGATGGACTGAAAGTGCAGGTCCGTGTCCCTCAGAAACTTACCGCATTCACCGCTCAGGTATTTATCGTACTTCTCCCTCACCTCGTTCCACAGCTCTACTCTCCTCTCCTTCATCTCGTGGCACAGGTATTCATCAGCCAGCACCCGCCTTGCAGGCTTCAGGAGCTCTTCCACGCAGGAGATATCCTCATCAAAAATCCCCATTCTACTCACCTCCGAGGAAGATCTTCATCTCCTCATCTATTCTCGCCGAGAAGAAGTTCACCACATCGCCGTAGCCTTCCAGAGCAATGGCAACCCTGTTCTCTCCAAGAGTAACCTCTATGCGAATGTAGCCCTTTTTCGTGTAAGCGCTGTAAACCTTGGTTTTCTCTGAGCTGTACTCGTAGCTCCCTCCTATCTTTGATATCATGTAGTTGAGGAAGCGCTCCATCGCCTGCTTGTTCACGTTGAACTCATAGGTGAGCACCCTTCGCTTGTGCTCTATGTCTATGCTGCAGGGCTCTGCCCTGAACACCTGGACCTTGCCCCTGTCCCTGAGTTCTCTGAGCTCCAGTCTGGAGAGGAGGTCGTCCATGAAGTCGGGTATCAGCGACTCATCAGCGTCAAGAAGGATTGCCATACCTCTGGGCTTTGTAATATTAATCCGGTCGCTCCACCGCTCTACGGCGTAGTCAATCCTCTTCCTCTCGGCATCCGTCTCATACCTGACAAACAGTATGTACTTCATTGTTGAAAGATTGACGTCATGTCTATATAAAATTTTCTCCAATATGGATGGTGTTGCAATCCTCACTCACAAGCAAAAGGGAAGCGGCTGTTCTGGGCAGCGTCCAACAAAACAAAAATATGCGGGTGCCGGGATTCGAACCCGGGTCACGAGCTTGGGGGGCTCGGGTCCTACCGCTAGACCACACCCGCTCCTAAGATACCTGTGGCTTACCCCAGTAAAACTTTTCTGCACAGCAAGAGGCACCAACATATTTATACACCCCCTCTCTAAATCCTACCATGCGCCTTATAGCGGGCATCCTGCTCTTGGCGCTTGCGGTGGCACCTGCAGGAGCCTCTGGCCTGGCAGCCGTGCAGCACAACCTGAGCTACTACCTGGCAGGCAGCAACATAAGCGTGGAAGAGTGGGTGCTGCTTGATAACAGCCCCTTCTCAGTTAAAGAGCCCCTCTACTACCCCCTTCCACCGGGAGTTTACGGTGCAGTAGCGCACGCAACAGGAGGCGCCCAGGCAAAGGTTGACACTGCTGCAGGAGCCATCGTATTTGACCTCAGCAGAGCGTACTCAAAAAACGTTGAGCTCAGGCTCAGGTACAGCTACTCCGCAGACGTGCAGCGCGCCGACAGAACCTACCTGCTTGAGGGCGAGGCTCTGCGCCGCTCCTACCCCTGGACCCCCGGCAGGGTGAGCATAGAGTTCCTGCTCCCCCCGGGGTACTACTTCGGCAGGGTTGAGCCCGAGCCCCAGGTGAGGGGAAGCAGGCACATCGCCTACCTCACCGACAGCCTGGATGCCAGGATTTACAGGGGATTCCCTGTGAGGATAGAGTACGGAGAGTACATGAAGTTAGCCGAGGAGAAGCTGAGCATCGCCAGCGCCTTGGAGCACGAAGCTCTTCTCGCGGTAAAGGCAGCCAACCTGAGCATCTCTGAAGCGAGGATATACAACGCAAGCCTCACCGAAGCAGAAAAGCTCCTCAACGCCTCCCTCGGCAACCTCAGCAGGTACTTCAGCCTCAAGAGCACCGCGGAGATAGCCCTTAACACAGACCCCTACACAGCCTACACCAGCGCCGTTGAAGCCCTGAGCAGCCTCAAGATGGCAGGCACCCTGGCGAGAAGCGCCCAGTCCCAGGCAAACTCGGCGGTGCAGCAGGCACTCCAGGCGCAGATACAGAGCTTCGCCAGGAACCTGAGCACAGGGCAGAAGGAGAAGGTTATAGTAAGGGTGGAGCCCGAGGAGGGCAGGGAAAGGAACTGGTACATGTACGCCTTCTTTGCGCTCCTCCTGATATTCGCCGTCTTCGCCGCAAGCGAGGCGTACAGGGTGTTCGCCCCCAGGGGGCAGAGGAGGAGGGGCACCCTGAAGGACTACAGAGCCATAACCGACCTGAGGAGAAAAACCTTCAACGGGTTTGAGAGGAAGGTTGAGAGGGTGAAGAGGGGGGTGGACATAGCAGCGGAGATGCGCAGCCTGAGGAAGAGGAAGGAGAAGCTGGAGCTCGGGATAGACAACCTCAGGAAGAAGCTCGCTGCAGGGGAAATAAGCGAGGAGCTCCACGCCGTTGAGAAAGCCAGGTTTGAGGCTGAGATTGAGGAGATTGAGCGCAGGCTGGAGGAGCTTGAAAAGCAGCTCAGGAAGGTGAAGTCGGGTGAGGCTCCGGAGGGTTGAGCACGTTGAGCTCACCGGGGGCATGAGGGTTGACGAGCTGATGCGCTCCTACGCGAGGGCAGGTGTGCTCGGCGCCGGAGCTCTGGGAAAAGCCTGCGACATCCTTGAGGAGATGGTCACCGGCGATGCCACCGTTTTCCTGGGCATCGCGGGGTGCGTGGTGGCTGGGGGGATGCGCAGGGTGCTGACCGAGCTCATAAGGATGGGGGCGGTGGATGCCGTGGTAACCAACGGGGCGAGCGTGGTTCACGACGTGATTGAGGCGCTGGGAGGGGAGCACTACGCCGGCAGCTTCTGCGCGGGTGATGCGGAGCTCCACGAGCAGGGAATCGGCAGGATGGGCAACGTTTACACGAAGATGGAGAGCTTCACCGCCTTTGAGGACTACATGCAGGGGCTCCTGAGGGGCATGAGCGAGCAGCAGAGGAGCAACCTTTCCATAAGGGAGCTGCTGAGCGAGATAGGCGCAAGCCTGGAGGACAGAAACTCCTTCCTGCGCGCCGCCCACGAGATGGAGGTGCCCGTGTTCTCCCCAGCGATAACCGACTCAATGCTCGGCCTCCAGCTCTTCTTCTTCAGCCAGACGGGCACCTTGGTGCTGAACGCCGTGAAGGACATGCGTGAGATGGCGCAGCTCGTCATAGAGGCTGAGCGGGTGGGTGCCCTGCTCCTCGGGGGTGGTGTGCCCAAGCACTACATCCTGGGCGCCTGCCTGCTGCGCGGGGGCATAGACTACGGCATACAGGTCACCCTTGACCGTGAGGAGGCGGGCAGCCTGAGCGGTGCGAAGCTTGAGGAGGGGATAAGCTGGGGGAAGACGGCAAGGCATGCCAGGGTGGTGAGCGTTACTGGAGACGTGACGCTGGTGCTTCCCCTCCTGGTGGCAAGCCTCATGGAGAGGATGAGATGGAGAGAAGGCACGGGTTGATACTGGCGCTGGACGTGGAGGATGGTGAGAGAGCCCTTGAGGTGTGCGCTCGAGTTAAAGAGCACGTGGACGCGGTTAAGGTGGGGTATCCCCTTGTTCTGCGCTCCGGCATGGAGGTGGTGCGCAGGCTGGCTGAGCTCATGCCCGTCATCGCCGACTTCAAAGTGGCGGATGTGCCCCACGTGTGCGCCGCCATAGCGAGAATCGCAAGGGATGCGGGCGCCTCCTACCTCATAGCCCACGGGTTCACGGGGTATGAGAGCGTCAAAGCCTGCGCCGAGGTGCTGCCGGTTTTCGTGGTGGCGGACATGAGCCACCCCGGAGCCGAGGAGTTCATAACCCCGGTGTCGGAGAGGGTGGCGAGGCGGTGCGTTGAGGTAGCCGCCGGCATAGTTGCGCCCGCCACCAGGCCTGAGAGCCTGAGGAGGCTCAGGAGGATAGCGGGGGACAAGCCGGTGATATCTCCTGGAGTTGGTGCCCAGGGCGCAGCCCCTGGAAGCGCCATCCGTGCGGGCGCCGACTACGAGATAGTCGGCAGGGCGATATACAGCGCCCCAAGGCCGGAGGAGGCAGCGAGGAGGATACGCAGCCTCACCGCCGCTGCGCTCGCTGAGAGAGGTAGAGGAGCATGAGCAGGAACAGCACGCTGGTGGGCTGCACCCCCACCTCTATGAGGATGAGCATGTGCACCAGAGCGGCGGCGTAGCAGGCGGCTCCGGCTTCCGTGCGGCTGAGGCGGTACATCACCCCCAGGTAGGCGCCAGCAGGCAGGCCCATGAGCACCCCCAGGAGCCCGAAGTCAAGAACACCTGGACCGAAGAAGGTGGTGGTTATTATGTGCTCCTCCCCGTACCCAAGCACCGCACCGCTCGCCACCGTCTGGCTCACGTCCAGCAGCGCCCTGCCGTGGAGCAACCCGAGGGGCATGGCGAGGTGCACGGCGGCTGAGAAGACGAGGAAGGTGAAGCCCGCGCGGTACGCCGGGTAGTACCAGGGGGGTATCTTCCAGGTGCCGTAGGCTGTGCCGGCTATGTGGGTGCTCACCACGGTAAGCACGAGCACCGCAAACCCCGCAGCAGCCGCGAGGGCGGGTAGGCTGAGCCTGCGGGCAAGCAGGGCGGCGGTGCAGGAGCTCAGGGCTATGGCTATGGCGTCGCTCTTGAAGCCCGCCAGCACTCCGCCCGCCACCATGGCGGATACGAAGGGCAGGGAGAGGCGCAGGGGCAGGCTCACCAGCATCATGCTGGAGCCCACCACCCCGAGCCCGTGGAACACGGCTCTGCCAGGAGAAACCGCAACCTGCTCCCTCAGGGCGGGGTCAAACAGGGGGATGCCCGAGGAGAGGGTGTACGCCAGGGCTAAGAGGGCGAGGGCTGAGGATGCGATGCCGATCATTAGGGGCGAGGCGAACCTTGTTAGCCCCACCCACAGGAACACGCTCCCCGCGGCTGCCAGCGCCGCAGGGAGCACGTACTCTGGAAACTCGGTGGCGAGCACGTAGAAGCTGAGCACCCCGATGAGCGCCAGCAGGGGCTTCTCCGGCACGCCAGAGAACCGCCTGCGTGCATACCTGGCGCCCAGGATGAACAGCGCCACCCCTGCGAGGGTGAGCAGGAGAGGCATGGCGCCAACTCTGGCAAACTGCAGGTAGGGTGAGGTTACGGGGCTGAGATAGGCGAGCAGCGCCAGCCCCAGGAAGGCGAGGTAGGCGGCTGGAAAGGCAACCTCGGGCATGAGGTACCTCACCCCACCACCTCCCTGTAAATCCTGTGGTACTCCCGTGCGGTGCGCTCCCAGGAGAAGCCCGCAGCCCTGCGCCTTCCGCCCTCGCTCAGCCGCCTCCACACCTCAGGGCTGGTGAGAAGCTCCTCCAGCGCCTCCGCCACTTCCCCTGGCTCGGGCTCAACCACGAGCCCGCTTCTGCCGTGCTCCACCACCTCTGGCAGCCCGCCAGCCGAGCTGACCACGGGAGGCGTGCCGTGCGCCATGGCTTCAAGGGCAGCCAGCCCGAAGCCCTCCCTGCGCGATGGCATGAGCAGCGCCACCGAGGTGGAGTAGAGCTCCTCAAGCCTCTCCCCGGAAACAACCCCCTCAAACCTCACCCTCCCCTGAATCCCCAGGCGCCTGCTCCTCCTCCTGAGCTCCCCCTCGCATCCGCCTGAGCCGGCGAACACCAGCTCAAGCCCCTCAAACCTGTCCGCAAGCATCCCGAAAGCCTCAAGCGCCACATCCGCCCCCTTGCTTCTCGCAACCCTGCCCACGAAGACCACCCGCCTGCGCCTCTCCTCCAGGGGGGGAACCCGCTCGGGGCACCGCACCCCCCCGTAAACCACCCTGCACTCAACACCCAGGAGGCGCTCCACCCTCCCGGCTAAGTACGCGCTCACCGCGGTAACCGCATCCGCACGGCTGAGCAAGAGCCGCAAAACCCTCCGCATTGGTGCACGCGCGCAGAGCACCTCAACATCAGACCCGTGGAGGCTCACCACCAAGGGGACCCCGAGGGCTCGCTTCACCACCACCCCCGCCGCCCCCTGGGGGAAGGCGTAGTGCGCATGAACCAGGTCAAACCTCCCGGAGCGGCTGAGCACCAGCGCCCGCAGGGGGGCGTAGGCCAGGTAGCTGCCCGCCCGCAGCAGGGGAGGCAGCCTCGCGGGGTACCCCACCACCCTGTAGGTGTGCTCCGAGCAGGAGGTGTAGCCCTCAACGTGGGTCACCACACCCCCCGAGGCGGGCTTCCAGATGCTGAGCACCAGCACCCTCAACCCCTGCACCTCCACGCCGAGCACAGGGCAAGAGCAGGAGCGGCGGCGAAGAGGAGCAGGACGCTGAAGTCCACCAGACCCGTCTCTATGCCGGTGAGCATGTACGCCAGCAGGATGCTGTAGAGCGCCGCACCTAAGGGGGAGGAGCTGATGGCTTTCCCGGAACCCACCGCGGCGCCCGTGGCGAGCCCGAAGAGCACCACCCCCACCAGCCCCAAGTCAAGCACCACCGTGCCCAGGAGGGTGGAGGTCATGGATATCCCGGTAACCCCGAACTCCATGGCAACGGCGGTTCTCGCCCCCAGCCCCGGACCGGGCACGAAGCCCAGGAAGGAGGAGAAGGTGCTGAGAGCCAGCCTGCCCCCGTAGTACCCCGTGAGCAGCCCTCCAGCCTCCTGGAGCTGCCTGACAAGCTGGTCGTAAACCGCCACCGTGAGCTGGGCTCTGCCACCCACAACCTCCCAGAGCCCCGCCTCCCCACCGCCGCTCGCAAGCCTGTAGGCACCAATCGCGCCCACCGCTCCGAGGAGGGCAAGCAGGGCAGCGAGTATCTCGGCGTTGCCCACCAGCCTGTAGATGCGCATGAGAATCAGGAAGCTGAGCACCCCCACCGCCGTCTGGGTTCTGAAGCCGAGCAGGGTTATCAGGAACACCGTGCAGGCTCCCAGGGCGAGGAGGTACATCCTCGCCTCACCCCTCCCCAGGGTGCCCCTGCGGTACCCCTCGCACACCCGGGCACCCAGAAGCAGCCCCGCAGGCACCAGGAAGGTTGAGGCGTAGGTAAGGGGCACGCTCAGCTTCATCCTGGCGGCAGGCTCAATCAGGGGCACCGCGCCCGCCCTGTAGAGGTCGGCGCACAGGGCGAGCACCGAGGCGAGCATGAGCACCCCCCCGAGCCTCAGGCTCTCGGCATCAAAAACCACCTCACGGATGCGCACCCCGCTGCAGATGCGGTAGGCAGCCCCGAAGGCGAGCAGGTAGGCTGCAACCAGCAGGTACGAAGCGGGAGACAGCCCGGAGGCGCTTCCCGCGGCGAGGAAGGCAACGTAGGCTATGCCCACCACCGCAGGAGGGCTCAGGGTGAACTCAAGCCTCCCGCTTGCCCTGTCAAACCAGCCCCACAGGCGCCCGGGGTACAGGGAGGCAATGCCACCAGCAGCCCGCCTCAGGGCTGAGGCTCTGAAGCTCGCCTCAAGCCATGCGCCGAGAGCGAGCAGGGCTCTGAAGCTCCTGCTCCTCTCCAGCGAGGTTGATAGGAAGCACAGCACCCTCACGGTGAGGGGCTGGCTAAAGCAGCCTCCGGATGCTCGCATAGCCCGTCTCACCGCCCCTGCGCAGGAACCCGAGCTCCACCGCAGCCCTCTCAGCCTCCTCAACCTCCTCCCTGGAAAGCTCATCCCCGTAGCCCAGGTATATCCTGAGCTCCCTCACCGAGGCGTCGCCCGCATACCCGCGTAGAGCCGAGAGCTCAGAGAGCTCAACGTTCTTCATCGCCACTAAGTACACCCCCTCACCCGCACGGTACACTTCCAGGGAGGTGCAGTAGTAGCACTCCTCCAGCTCACGCTTCAGCTCCGGAAGGCTCGCATTCTGCAGCGCAAGCAGCATCTCCCCGGTGAGCACGAGCCTCCCGGCTCCCGAAGCCCTCCTCAGCTCCTCAAGCGCATCCAGCATCTCCGGCATGCTGCGGAAGTAGCTCCTCGCCGAGTACATGCTCAGGGTTGACTCAGCCATGGGCAGGAGCTCAATCCTCTCAGCCGCCACGTCTTCTAAGTAGCTCATGCTCCCCCCCACGGTGTAAACCTCGCCGTAGGTGTTCTTTATGTAGAGGGTGCCCCCTCTCGCCGCCACCACCACGCCCCGCATGCTCCTGAGCTTCCTGGTGGGGTCACCTATGTACCTGCCCTCAATGCCTGCCTCAACTATGAACCCCTTGCTGTCAAGCCTGCTGTACGCCTTAACCGCCTTGTAAACCTCATCCCCATCAAACACCAGCTCGCTTCCCAGCAGGGTTTTTCCAAAGGAGAACGCCAAGAAGAGGAGCACGGTGAGCACGAGCAGGTCAACAAAGTTGACCCCGAGTATCCTGCCCTCCTTCGTGTCAATTACCTTCATTTCAACTACCTTCTCTGCCAGATGATGAAAAGCCCCAGGTTGCACAGGAAGATGGTGAATAGGGTGAGCTTGAACACGTTGTTGAAGCCGATGACGTAGAGGTAGGAGAGGCCGAAGATGGGGTACATGAGGTTTACGAACAGGAAGTAAAGCCTGTCCAGGGGGAAGAGCAGGCTCTCAAAGAGGGCACGGTAGGCTTTGAACACGTTTATGCCGGTGTGGAAGAGGCTTATGGACAGGAGGATGTACAGCAGCACCGCCTGAAGCAGGGTGAAGGCTGAGGCGTACCCCAAGGCAGTGATGAGGCGCCTTTGAGCTTTAGCCATGCACACAGCTTTTGAGCACGGTGCCTAAAAACCTTGCGCATGGGTGCACGCCAGCCTCGCTCAGCAGGGTGCAACGCCTTCTCCGTGCAGCTAAATTATTTATACCCCCGGCACCCAGGTAGCTGGAGATGAGAGAGGAAGAGCTTGTGGAGCAGCTCATGCGTCCCGAAGCCTACCCCCACTCTCCGGAGCACGTTAGGATGCTCCAGACCCACATATCCTGGGTCTTTCTCACCGGCACCTACGCCTACAAGGTAAAGAAGCCCGTGGACTTCGGGTTCCTTGACTTCACCACCCTTGAGAAGAGGCTGCACTACTGCCGTGAGGAGCTCAGGGTCAACACCCTCGCTAAGGGGATGTACATAGACGTGGTGCCCATAACCCTGGAGAACGGGAGGCTCAGGGTGGAGGGCAGTGGGGAGGCTGTAGAGTACGCGGTTAAGATGGTGGAGCTGCCCCAGGAGGCGATAATGAAGCGCATGCTCCAGAGGGGGGAAGTTGAGGCTGAGGACCTGCGCAGGATAGCTGAGATGGTAGCCGAGCACCACAGCAGCACCCCCTCAACTCAGGAAGCACGCCGCTGGGGCGGGTACGAGCAGGTGGTCAGGAACTGGGAGCAGAACTTTGAGCAGGCAGAGCCCCTGCGCCCCCTTCTGCCTGAGGGAGAGTACTCGGAGCTGGTGGACAGGGTGAGGGGCTTCTTAGACAGGGAGAGGCAGAGGTTTGAGGAGCGGGAGGAGTTCATAAAGGAGTGCCACGGAGACCTGCACTCCGGCAACATATTCATCGTCAGGGAGCCGGGGGAGCTCTACAGGGAGGGCATATACATATTTGACGCCATAGAATTCTTCAAAGGCTTCAGCTGCAGCGATGTGCTGGCAGACGTGGCGTTCCTCGCCATGGACCTGGACTTCCACGGCAGGAGCGACCTCAGCGAGGTTTTCCTCTCCGAGTACGGCGAGAGGTTCAGAGACGCCATGGACGGGCGCATGCTGCGCTTCTACCAGTGCTACAGAGCCTTTGTCAGGATGAAGGTTGAGGGCTTCATGCTCGCCGGTGCCGGGGAGGGTGAGAGGGGGGAGATTGAGGACAGGATAAAGAGGTACTTCACCCTCGCCTGCAGGTATGCGAAATCCCTCTGAGGTGCTCCATTATCTCCCTCAGGTTCTGGGAGATGCTCTTGCTGGTGTCCACCACTATCCTCTCCCTCTGCAGGGGCTCCCACTGCTCCCGTATCCTCAGGTACACCGTAAAGTCGGCATCCGTTGGCAGGTTCCTGCCCCTCCTGCGCTCCATCCTGCGCCTGACCACCTGCTCTGGTGCGGTGCACTCAATCACCACCGTCCTGACACCCGCACGCTCCGCAACCTGATAGACCATCCTCCTCAGGCTCCGCCTGTAGAAGGTGCCGTCAATTATCACGCACACTCCAGCTCTGAGCAGGTACTCGGCTATGAGGAAGGTAACCTTATAGACCAGCTCCTTCTCCTCCTCGGTGTAGGTGGGGGAGGGAAAAAGCCTCTTCCTCACCACGTCGGTGCGCAGCAGCGAGGCTCTGAGCCTGCCCGCCAGCCGCATGGCTATGGTGCTCTTGCCCGTGCCCGGAAGCCCGCATATCAGAATGAGCATGCAGGAGTATGCGGCAGTGCACCTTAAAGCCTTTTCGGTTTTAGCGCCTCACCCTCTAATCTCCCTGAGCCCCAGCTTCTCAAGCTCCCGCTTCAGGGGCTCAAGGGGCACGCTTCCAACGAAGCGCAGCCTTCCGTTTATGAGCACCATGGTGGTGGGACCGCTCTTCTCCATGTGCTCCTTAGCCTCTGGATACTTCTCAACCTCATCGCTCGCCACGTCCACCCACCTCACCTTCACCGCGCCCCTGCCGTACCTCCTGTCCAGCAGGTTCTGGAGCACCTCCGCATCTAAGTCCACGCTCTCCGGCAGGTCGCACAGCCCGTCCTCGTCGCAGTTGTAGGGCACCAAGCTGCCTATGATGGTAACCTCAACCTGTGGAGTCTCCTCCTCCTCAAGCTCCCCCGAGAAGGCCTTCCTGTAGTCTATCCTCCAGATGCTCTGCTCCTCCTCCTTGGGGGAGAAGGTGGGGCAGGTCTTCTCCTTCCAGGTGTGGATTTCCCACTTCTGGCTGAACTCGTCAAACCTCGCGGCGAAGCAGGGCCTGCCCGTGTGAATGCACAGCTCCTCATGCTCCGGGTCGTGGTACCTGCACTCGCCCTGCATGTGTGGCACCCGCCAGGCTAACGTTCAAAAATGAAGTAGAGCATGACGGGCAGGATGAGCACGCCCATGCCGTGGGAGCGCTTTACCCCTGCGGTGGCTGCCAGCATGCCTATGGCGGTGGCTGTGAGCAGCACCAGGAGCCCGAGGGCTCCCGTGTAAGCCAGCACCGCCAGCCCGAGAAACAGGAGCACCCCCGAGTACAGGGCGCCCACCCGCATGCCGCTTACCCTGGCTATGCACGCCCTCGCCAGCCGCAGGGTGAGCCATCCCGCCACGGGGGCGCTCACCAGAGCCGCCACAAGGGTGAGCATGAAGTGGGTGTACCCCGCTGGAACCGCAACGGACTTCCACCATCCCGAGGAGCCGAAGGCGCCGGTGAGCACCTTCTCAACCGCCATGCCGGAGCCGCTCCTGGGTCTGCCTATCAGGTAGATGGTCAGGATTGAGAGCACCGCCGCCACGGTGTTCACCCCGCCCTGGGCAACCAGAAACTCCCGCATCCCGCCCTGCCTCAGCACGCACCTCACCAAGTAGGCGCTCTGCGCCGCCCCCACGCCCGGCAGCATGCCCGCCAGCACCCCCGCAAGGGCGCCGGCTACGGCTCCACGTGGGTAGAGCCCCTCTAGAGCTCCGAGCTCCTGCTCTGGAATTCTCGCACCCCCCTGCAGCATCGCTAAGAGCATGGTGCTCGCGCCGAAGAGCCCGGTGAGGGCGGGAAAGAGTAGGCGCTCGGGAGAGGCTGGGAGGCGGTGGAGTATCAGGTACCCCAGGGTGCCCGAGAGCAGCACCACCAGCAGGGCGTACAGCTTGCCCCTCACTCCCACCTCGGTGGCTACCATGTAGGCGAGCACCAGGAGGAGAACACCCCCGATGAAGGGCCTGAGCGCACCGTAGAGGGCATCCATGTACGCCACCAGCAGGGGCAGGAGGAGCAGGAGCACCGCCAGGGCGCCTATCCCGCCGACCACCGTCAGGTAAACCGCCTCGTACCCCCTGCCCATTCCCAGGAGCCTCTGCCCTGGCAGAACAGAGAGAGCCGTGTCCTCCTGGGGTGCGCTGAGGAGTATGCTGGGTACGTAGCTCACGAAGGAGTGGGTAACGCTCAGAGCAGTTATGAAGCACACCAACAGAGCGGGCATCTCGGGTGAGCTTGGAAGCAGCAGGGGGTAAACCAAGAAGAGCAGGGTGTTGACGTGCAGCCCCGGAACCATCCCCGTCAGGGTGCCGCAGAGGATGCCCAGCAGGACTCCGAGGAGGGCATCTAACACCTCAGCTCCCCGCCGCTGCCGGGTACCACCTCAAGCTGCCTGATCACTGTGCTATCCTTCCTGTACACGTACCACTGCACCCTTCCTCTCACCCGCAGCTCCACCCCCTCTCTGAGG
>WANG01000165.1 GCA_015521945.1 Candidatus Hydrothermarchaeota archaeon | reverse complement strand
GTGGAATGGTGAGGTGAGGGTGGAGAGCGCCCCGGGGAAAGGTTCAAGATTCTGCGTGCTCATACCTGCTGAGCATGGTGTTGAGATCAGGGCGATATGAGCTGGAGAAGCCTGCCCACGGTGGTGATGTGTGGAGGTTCCCGGGGGCGCTGGACTTCAGCTCCAACGTGAACCCCTTGGGACCCAGCGCTGCGGTGCTTGAGGCTGTGAGAAGGGCGAGCTCTGAGGTGGCGTGCTACCCGCCTCCAGAGGCTGAGCCCCTGTGCAGGGAGGCTTCAAGAGCCCTGGGGGTTGAGCCGGAGATGGTGGTGGCGGGCAACGGCTCCTCGGAGCTCATAAAGGTGGTGTGCGAGGCTTTTGCGGGGGCGAGGGTGGGTGTGAGGGAGCCAACGTACTCGGAGTACGCCTACTTCTCCAGGGCTTACGGGGCTGAGGTTGTGCCCCTGAGGGGGATGCGGGGGTTGAGCCTGGGGTTCGTCTGCAGACCCAACAACCCCACGGGTGAGCTCGTGCCCCTGGAGGTGGTGGAGGGGCTCGCGAGGGAGGCCGAGAGGGAGGGCGGAGTGCTGGTGGTGGATGAGGCGTACGTGGAGTTTGCGGGGTGCGAGAGCGCCGTTAGCCTGCTGGAGGAGTGCCCGGCTCTGGTGGTGCTGCGCTCCATGACCAAGTTCTACTCCCTTCCGGGGCTGAGGGTGGGGTTCCTCGTGGCTCCCGTGGAGCTTGCCGGTAGAATAGCGCGCCTCCTGCCGCCCTGGAGGGTCAGCACTCCGGCGATTCATGCGGGTGTGGCAGCGCTGAGGGACAGGGAGTTTGCGGAGAGGAGCAGGAGGTACATACGCAGGGAGAGGGAGCGCCTGGGTGAGATGCTGAGGGATGCGGGGGCTGAGCCCCTGAGGAGCCGTGCGAACTTCCTGCTGGTGCGGCTTCCCCGGGGGATGCGCTCCTCCGAGGTGAGGGAGAGGCTGGCGAGGATGGGTATCCTGGTGAGGGACTGCTCCGACTTCAGGGGGCTTGAGGGGTACATCAGGGTGAGCGTGCGCCTCAGGGAGGAGAACGAGATGCTGGTGCAGGCGCTTGAGGAGGTGATTGGGGGTGGGTGAGCCCAGGGGCAGGGAGTGCAGGTACTACCCCTGCCACTTTGAGGGGCAGGACTGCAGGTTCTGCTTCTGCCCCTTCTACCCCTGCGGGGACACCAGGACGGGGGGCAGGTGGATAATCAGCTCAAGGGGCAGGAGGGTGTGGAGCTGCAAGAACTGCCACTGGATACACCGCCCCGGGGTGGCGGAGAGGCTGGAGGAGGAGCTGAGGAAGGGGAGGCGCTCCCGGGAGGAGATGCAGGAGCTCAGGCGCAGGCTAATGAAGAGCGCCAGCGGAATACTGATGGTGCTGGGGACCTCCTCCTCTGCCGGGAAGAGCTTCATAGCGATGGCGCTGTGCAGGATATTCTCGGACATGGGGTACAGGGTGGCGCCCTTCAAGGCGCAGAACACCTCGCTGAACTCCTACGTTACTCCCGATGGTGGGGAGATTGCGAGGGCGCAGGCGCTTCAGGCGTTTGCAGCCAGAGTTGAGCCGGAGGTGGACATGAACCCCCTGCTCCTGAAACCCTGCGGAGAGCGCCGCTCCCAGCTCGTTGTTCTCGGGAAGCCGAGGGGGGTGATTGATGCGGCCGAGTACTACAGGAGCTTCACCCTCTCGGAGGGGCTCAGGGTGGTGAGGGAGGCGGTGGAGAGGCTGAAGGAGGGGTACGAGGTCGTGGTGATGGAGGGCGCCGGCAGCCCTGCGGAGATAAACCTGATGCACGCGGATATAGCCAACCTGCGTGCCGCCGAGGTGGCGGATGCGCCTGCGGTGCTGGTGGCTGATATTTGAGCGGGGTGGCGCCTTTGCGAGCATCTACGGAACTGTGATGCTTCTCCCGGAGGAGTGGCGTGCCAGAGTCAGGGGGATAATAATAAACAAGTTCAGGGGGGATTCAGGGCTGCTCGGGGATGCGATTGAGGGGATTGAGAGGCTGACCTCTGTTCCGGTGCTGGGGGTGGTGCCCTACGTTGAGGATGCGGAGCTGCCGGAGGAGGACTCCATGGGGCTGAGGTGCTCCCGTGAAGGCGAGGTGTGCGTCATCCGCCTGCCCAGGATATCCAACTTCACGGATTTTGACGCGCTGCGCGGCGAGGTGGGGGTGAGGTTCGTAACCTCTCCTGAGGAGCTTAATGGATGCGGGGCGGTGATAATCCCGGGCACCAAGAACACCCTGCACGACTTAGAGTGGCTCAGGGAGAGGGGGTTTGAGGAGGCGCTGCGCAGGCTGCACGGCAGGGTGTGGATATTCGGCATCTGCGGGGGCTTTCAGATGCTGGGGGAGAGGGTGGTGGATGAGGTGGGGGTGGAGGA
>WANG01000164.1 GCA_015521945.1 Candidatus Hydrothermarchaeota archaeon | reverse complement strand
GCATCCCGGTGTAAACCAGCTGCCCGGCGAGCAGGCGCTCAAGGTCGCCCCTCCTGTACAGCCTCTCACCCCTCCTGAAGGGGAGCACATCGCTGGTGGTTGAGCCTATGTCCAGCAGTATCCCCTCTCCGAAGAGCCTCTCCATCAGGTAGATGCTCGCCACGTAGTTTGCGCCCGCGCATGCCGGAGAAGCCTCGGGTGAGAGCTCCATGTCAAGGCTCAGGAACCTCGCCCCGGGGAAGACCCCGCGCACCACCTGGGCGATGCGCTCCACTCCCTCAGCCCTGCTCCTGAAGATGTCGCAGAGCTCCCCGGTCATGGTCACCCCCACCTTGGCGTCTCCTGCCCTCGCCGCGATGGTGCGCAGGTGAGCCTCAAGCTCCCCGAAGCGCTTCCAGAGGGGCAGGTATATGGAGCCGCTCTCCACCACCCTCTCCCCCTCCGCAATCAGGTACTTCAGGTTGGCGCCGCCTATGTCCAGGGTGAGAATCATCCCAGCACCTCCACGGCTATGCAGTACCCACCGTAGGCTGCCACAGCTTCCGGGCAAGTGCCGCGCAGCTTGCGCACCCCCACCCTGCGGCGAACCTCAAGCTCCGGCAGCCTCTCGGAGGTGGCGTTCTTCAGCAGCACCTCCCCGAGCTCCGCATCAAGGGCACGCTCCAGCCCCGCCACCATGGTGGTCACCCTGGGGTTGACCTCAACTATGCTCACCTCCTCGCCCAGGATGAAGTCAACGCCCACGTACCCGAAGAGCCCCTTTATCCTCTCAGCCGCCGCCACCACCTCCTCGGGAACCTCGCCGCCAACCACATCCCCGCCGGCGTAGGAGGTGCCTGAGAAGCGCTGGGTGTTGAGGCTGAGCACCCTTACCTCGTCCCCCACCAGCAGGGAGGCGCTCATGGGCTCCCCCTCCACCAGCTCCTGCACCACCCACCCTCTGGGCACCTGCTCAAGCTCCTCCTCACTGGTTACCACCACCCTGGTGCCTCCCTCGCCCCACCTGGGCTTGGCAACCACGGGAAGGTCAAGGGAGCACCTCCCCCTGAAAACCTCGGTCTCGGGCTGGGGCAGCCCCCTGAGAGCCCGGTAGCACCTGTACTTGTCCCCGGCAACAGCCACGGCTGAGGCTGAGGAGCCGAGGTTGAGGGCACCGGAGCGCTCCACCACCTTGGTGAGCTCAAGCAGGATGCCGTCGCTCTCGGGGGCTATGATGAGGGCACTCTCGCACCTCTCCGCAGCCTCGGCGAAGGCATGCCTCCAGCTCTCCGGGCGCTCAAGCCCTGGCAGAGGGGGCTCGGGGGAGGCTGAGAAGCTCACCACCTCTGCCCTTCTGCTGAGGGAGCGGTGAAGGGTCAGGTACATCGCCCTGCCCTCCACCGCAACCTCTGGAGGAAGCTCGTCCCCGGTGCAGCTCGCGTACTCAAACAGGAAGAGCATGCAGATAGATTGAGCGGAGGTGGGTATTAATTTTATGCGGGGGCACGTGCCCTTGGTTCAATGCCTCCCAACCCTCACACGCCGCATAATAGCAGGAACCTCAGAGCCTCGCCGCTTTTGGAGATACCGAGCGTATCTTCAAACCTCTACTGGATCAGGAGGTTTTCAAGCTATGGTAAATGATGTGCTGGTATTACTGAGTATTCAGAGGAATGGAGAAGTAAATAAAAATTGCTGTGTGAAATTAGTAGAAATTTGTATCTTGGAGTTAAGCGAAGAAGAAGCACGTTACCCCTGGGATAATTTTTTTATACCAAAGCTACAATAGATAACAGCGAAATGAGCGGAGAGGCTTCGGCGTCAGGGGCTGGAGAGGCAATAATTTTTGCAGAGCATGAGTTCATGGTGAGGCTTAGAGACCTTATTAAACAAGCCCTCACCATGAGTGCTGGAGTGGCAATTAATCCTGCTGTCCCGCTGCTGGGTGCATTTGTGCTCAATATAGTGGGGGAGCATGCGGTTAAGCGCGCAATGACGGAAACCGGAAGGCTGATAATTAAACTGGAGGAGAAGACCAGGAGAAAGTCAAAAATTCTAAACCTGCCGCTCAGACCGCTGAGCGCTCTGTGCAGAATGCTCTTCGGAAAAGAGGTAGAAGAAGTGCCCAGAGCCGACCCGAAGAAGATGGTAGAGATACTTGATACGGTGATTACCGATGATGAGAAGAGAAGGCAGTTAGAGGAAATGATACTTAAACTACTATTTAAGCCTGGATACACGTCAAAGGACTTCAGAAATGAGATTAAAGATAAATTTGGAGATGAATTTGGAGATATCGGGAGCGATATAGAGGTGATGGACTTCCTCTTCCAGTTCAGAGACCTGGTGTTCACGGGGAGGATGTACCGGGAGATTGAGAAGTGGGGAGAGACGCGCGAGGACATTAAGAAGCTGCTTGAAGAGATAGGAAAAATAAAAGAGAATATTGACAATAAGTTCACAGAGCTTGAGGGGATTATAAAGGGGGAGTTTGATAGGCTTAGGATTGAGATGAGTGGATTTGAGATAATCACGAGCCTCAACAGGAGGCTTAAGGACAGGGATTTAAGCTCTGTGGAGGATACAGTGCTCAATTTCAGGCTGGAGCACGTGCTCCAGGGTCTGGATTCCCCCAGAGAGGTAGGAGAGGAAGTGGTGAGGGAAATCAGCGAGGGCAGGAGCCTGCTTCTGGTGGGGGAGTCCCTCTCGGGAAAGAGTGTGTTGCTGATGCAGGCTATGGTGGAGGCTTCCGGCGAGTTTGATGTTATTCTGAGAATAGAGGGCAGCGTGCGGCAGCCCCACCTCCTCAAAAGCGGGCTTGAGAGACTGGCGGAGGGGAGGAGGGTGCTGGTGGTGGTTGATGAGCTGAGCAGGAGCTGGGGGATGGTTGAGCTTGTTGAGGGGTGGAGCAACGAGAATGTGGTGTTTCTCATGGCGCTGAACAGCAACGTTTACAGAGGCATGGGGCAGCCAGCACTCTCAAGCTATCAAATACCGGAAGAGGAGAGGCCCTCTCCTAAAAGCTGGGATGTGTTTTTGAAAAAGATTGAGGTGATTGGCGAGGATAGGCTGAGGCTGAGCGATAAAGATAAGGAGGCGATGATAAACAAGTGGGAGAAGCTTACCGGCAGGGAGATAGACCAGGAGGTAAGGCGGTATATTCAAAGAGAGGTCAGGCTCGCCGGCGAAGCGAGCTGCATCCTGGCGTTCCCAGAAGAAAAAAGGGTGTGCTACGATACGCTTTGTGAGAGGATCAGGGGCAGAATAGAGGGCATGGTTAGGGATGTTGAGGACAGGGAGGGGTTCAGGGAGAGGCTGCTGTTAGCCGCCGACCTGGTGTTCTTGGAGAAGCTGGCTCTCGGCGACACCGGCATAGACGAGGAGGAGGTGAGGAAAGCCACAGGGCTGAAGAAGGGGATGTTCAGCAGGCTGGAGGGCGTGGTGTTTTTCAGGGATGGGGGATGCTTCACCCTGCACGAAGCCGTTGCCCTGCACTGGCTGATACTGAGGCGCCAGACTGAGGAGGAGGACTGGAGGCTCGGAGAGGTGATGATGCGCCTAAGGCAGGAGAGGAGGGATGAGCTGGCGAAAGCCCTGGGGCGGAGGGCTTTTGATATCGCAAAAGCTATGCCTGAAATTTCGGAGCTTTTACTCTGGTTTGCGGAGCTTGCAGAACCGGAGGGCGGAGAGGCTTGCTTCGCTCTCGGCTCGGCGCATGCCGTGCTCTGCGAGGCTTCGGACTCCAAGGAGCACGCCGTGAGAGCCGAGGAGCTGCTGAGCTCCGTAGGAGATGAAGAGCCTCCAGAGCTCGTAGCTAAGGCGATGACCAGCTTAGCCGTGCTGATTAAGAACAACTGGCACCTGCTGGAGTTTTATGAGGGAATACCGAAGGAAGCTGCTGAGAGAGAAGCAGCAAACGAGGCGTACCGCCTGTGGTCAAGAGCAATAGAGGTGAACCCGAGGCTTGCTGAGGCGATGCACAACTTAGCCGTGCTGATTGAGGACAAGTGGCACCTGCTGGAGTTCTATGAGGGAATACCGAAGGAGGCGGCTGAGAG
>WANG01000163.1 GCA_015521945.1 Candidatus Hydrothermarchaeota archaeon | reverse complement strand
CTCTCAGCCGCCTCCTTCGGTATTCCCTCATAGAACTCCAGCAGGTGCCACTTGTCCTCAATCAGCACGGCTAAGTTGTGCATCGCCTCAGCAAGCCTCGGGTTCACCTCTATTGCTCTTGACCACAGGCGGTACGCCTCGTTTGCTGCTTTTTTCTCCGAAAACTCCAGCAGGTGCCACTTCTGGTAGAGCAGCCCGGCTAAGTTGTTCATCGCCTTAGCTACGAGCTCTGGGGGCTCTTCATCTCCTACGGAGCTCAGCAGCTCCTCGGCTCTCACAGCGTGCTCCTTGGAGTCCGAAGCCTCGCAGAGCACGGCATGCGCCGTCCCCAGGCTCACCTTAGCTTCTGCGCCCTCTGCCCCCGTGAGCTCCGCCAGCTTGAGGAGCACCCCTGCATCCTCTAGGCGCCTGCCCAGCGCCGCCTCGGAAGCTCGCCAGCCAAGGCGAGCCCCGAGGCTCTCCCGCGTTTCCCTACTCAGCCTGCTCAGGGCGCTGCCCACGTTCTCCAGGAATTCACTTTCCCTGTGGTGGTGCACCAGCCACCCCGTCAGCACCCTCTCATGCCAGGCGCACCCTCCGTTGTGCAGCACGTACCCCCTGAGGCTCCTGAGCATCACCCTCTCCCTCGCTCCCCCTGCGGCTGCGCACACCTCCCGCATCTCGGGCTTCACGCCGGATAGCGCGTGCACGAACACGAGCGCGGCAGCGGTTTCAAGCACCTTCCTCCCCTGGTGCACGCTTTCTGTCTCCCCCTCCCTCCACAGCCTCTCCGCGTTCTCCCTTATCCTGCCGTCAATCCTCCCGTAAATCTCCTCCACCTCTATCCCGGCAAGCGCAACCGCAAGCTCTCCCGCGAGCCTCCTTTTCTCAACCTGCCTGCGCTCACCCGTGAGCTTCTCCCAGAGCTCAACCATCGCCTCCGCATCCCCCTCCGTCAGCCACAGCCTCTCCCCCCTGAGCACCTCGCACTTATCCTCAAACCTCTGAAGCTTCCTCCCCTCCGGCACCCTCTCGCTGCTGTACCTCCTATCCAGCATCGCCTCGTACTCCTCGGTCTTCACCGCCACCAGAAACACCGCCTTCTCGGGAGCTCGCAGTGCGCTCTCCACGATGAACTTCGGGTTTCCCCCGAAGTCATCAGCCACCACCAGCACCCTCCTCCCGGATGAGTCGTCGGACGAGCCGCCGCACAGCGCCTTGAGTCCGCTGAGGAAGGACTCCACACTGGCGGAGGAGGGCACCCCTCCCCTGTTGTACAGCACCACATCAAACCCCTCTGCGAGGGCAACCGCCTGCATGAGGAGCACGCTCTTACCCGACCACGCATCCCCTATCAGGAACACGCTCCGCCCCTCCTCCAGCCTCTGCACCACCTCCATCCCCACCTCCCTCGGGGCGGCATACCCCGCAAACACATCCTCAAGCATCATGCTCAGCACCACGGACTCGGGGTCCCTGTCATCCCCTGGCGCCTCCCTCGGCATCCGCTCACTTATCACCTCAAACCCGCAGCTCTCAAGCTTGAACTCCACGAAACACCTGTCCACATGCTCCCTGATTTCCTCCGCGAACCTCTCAAGCACCCCATCAAGCTTCTCCCCGTACTCTTTGAGCACCTCCCCGAGCCCCTTGAGCTCCTCCTTCGTCTTCCCCCACTGCTCAATCTCCCGGTACATCCTCTCCGTGAACACCAGGTCTCTGAACTGGAAGAGGAAGTCCATTACTTCCAGGTCTCCTCCGATTTCAAACTTCAGCTCCTCCTTCACATCCCTCTTGAAGTCTTCCATGGTGTAGCCTTCCTTAAAAAGCCTCTGGATTAGCTCTTCAAACTTCTTCCTCTTCTCATCATTATTAACCAGCTCCTGGAGGTATTCCTGCATCTTCTCATAGCTGAGCCTGCTCTCTGCCTCTTCCTCGAACATCCACTTAAACAGGGCGCTCACGGGCTTCAGCGGCAGGTTTATAAGGCGGCTTCTCCCCCTGGTCTTCTTCTCAATCTGGCATACAACTCTGCCCACCTTCTTGAGGCTTGTGAGTATCGCGTGCTCCCCAAGGATGCTGAGAACATAGGCTCCCATAAGGACTGCTGGCGAGCTGGCAAGAGCGGCAGAGCCTCCCGCCACCACGCTCAGAAGCTCCACCATCCTCTTCCTTACCGTATGCTCCGCATACACCACCCTCTCGTAGACTGAGGAGCCGGTCATCCACCATTTGTATGATGCTAAAAGTATAAAAAACTTAGCTCCACCAGCAGAGGTGCCGTTCAAGCGGGTGCAACCTGTGAAGGTTGAGTTTCCCTGAGCATGAGGTTGTTTAAAGCGCTCTGGGCAGCTTTAACTGAGCATGTCCCACGTACCACGCACCTCATGAAAGTTGAAGCTTTTTACGCTCGGTATCTCCAAAAGCGGCGAGGCTCTGAGGTTCCTGCTATTATGCGGCGTGTGGGAGTTGGGAGGCATTTAACCAAGGGCACGTGCCCCGCATAAAATTAATACCCACCTCCGCTCCATCTATCTGCATGCTCTTCCTGTTTGAGTACGCGAGCTGCACCGGGGACGAGCTTCCCCCGGAGGTTGCAGTGGAGGGCAGGGCGATGTACCTGACCCTTCACCGCTCCCTCAGCAGAAGGGCAGAGGTGGCGAGCTTTTCAGCCTCCCCCGAGCCCCCTCTGCCAGGGCTTGAGCGCCCGGAGAGCTGGAGGCATGCCTTCGCCGAGGCTGCGGAG
>WANG01000162.1 GCA_015521945.1 Candidatus Hydrothermarchaeota archaeon | reverse complement strand
GTGCCGAAGATGCAGGTGTTCGGCAGGGGGTACGGGGTGCACGTCACCGGTCTTACCCACGACGAGCGGGGGTATCCAGCTACCTCAGACCCCGCGGTGCACACGAGGCTGGTGCGCAGGCTGGTGGACAAGGTGGAGAAGAACGCCGACAGGATAATAAGGGTGGAGGAGCACCTCACCGAGGACGCCGAGGTGGTGCTGATATCCTACGGGGCACCCTCAAGGTCGGCGCTTGCGGCTGTGCGGGAGCTCAGGAGGATGGGGGTCAGGGCGGGAATGCTCAGGCTGGTCACCCTCTTCCCCTTCCCCTGCCGCAGGGTGAGGGAGCTGGGTGAGCAGGCGGAGCTCGTGGTGCTGGAGATGAACCTGGGGCAGATGCTGCGGGAGGTGGAGAGGTGCGCGGGGAGAAGGGTGCACTTCCTCCCCAAGATAGGCGGGGAGCTCCACACACCCCAGGAGGTGGTAAGATTCGTGAGAAAGTTGTGATTGAGGAGGAGCACCCGTCGCTGAGGTTCCTGCGGGCGGAGAGAATGCCCCACATCCTGTGCGAGGGGTGCGGCAACGGGATAGTGGTCAACGCCATGCTTGAGGCGATGGTGGAGCTCGGGGTGGACATGGAGAAGGTGGTGTTCGTCTCGGGCATAGGATGCTCCTCCAGGATACCGGGCTACCTGAGGTTTGACTCCCTGCACACCACCCACGGCAGACCCATCGCCTTCGCCACGGGAATAAAGCTCGCCAACCCCGAGCTGGAGGTGATAGTGATAACGGGGGACGGGGACATGGCGAGCATAGGGGGCAACCACTTCCTGCATGCCGCAAGGCGCAACATGGACCTCCTGGTTATATGCTCCAACAACTACAACTACGGCATGACTGGAGGGCAGGTGTCTCCGACCACCCCCCTGGGCTGGCGCACCACCACATCACCCTACGGGAACGCGGAGCCTCCCATGGATATCGCAAGGGTGGCGAGCGCCGCGGGAGCAAACTACGTGGCGAGGTGGAGCACCGCCTCGCCCCTGCAGATAAAGCAGGCGATAAAGAAGGCGCTGAGGAAGGAGGGCTTCCGCCTGGTGGAGGTGCTCACCCAGTGCCCGACCGTCTTCGGAAGGCGCAACAGGCTACGCACGGCGGTGGAGATGCTGCGCTGGTACCGGGAGAACACCGTTGCCCTGCACCACGCCGAGGAGCTTGAGAGGCAGGGGGTTGACCTGTCGGCGAAGGTGGTGGTGGGGGAGTTTGCCGACAGGAACAAGCCAGGGCTGGTGCGCAGGCTGGGGCTGGTCAGGGAGGAGGAGGCTGAGAAGGAGGAAGAGGCAGCAGCCGAGGCGGTGGCTCCGGCTGAGGAGGACGAGAGAATCAGGGAGGCGAGAAGGCGCATCCTTGAGGCTATTGAGAAGCTCTCAACGCCCAGGGTGAGGAGGATGATTGAGCTCGGCATGGATGTGGAGAAGATTGAGGAGGAGCTGCTGAAATGAGGGTGGAGGTGCGCTTCTCGGGCTTCGGCGGGCAGGGGATAGTCACGGCCGGGATAATCCTGGGCAGGGCGGCGAGCCTCTACGAGGGGAAGCATGCGGTGCAGACCCAGAGCTACGGTCCCGAGGCGAGGGGGGGTGCATCAAGAAGCGAGGTGGTGATAAGCGACTCGGAGATACTGTATCCGAAGGTTACGAAGCCGGATGTGTTCGTGGTGATGTCTGGGGAGGCGCTGCAGAGGTACCTGAAGGACGTGAGGAAGGGGTGCAGGGTGATATACGACTCCTCCCTGATACGCACCCCTCCGTCCAAGGGCATGCCCTACGCTGTGCCTGCCACCCTGATGGCGAAGAAGCACCTGGGCAGGACCATAGTGGCTAACATAATCCTGCTGGGCGCCCTTAGCGCTATAACGGGTGTGGTTGGTATGGAGGCGCTGGAGAAGGCGGTGCTTGATACCGTACCCAAGGGCACCGAGGAGCTCAACCTCAGGGCGCTGAAGCTGGGGTACGAGGCGGGAGCTGAGGCGGTGCAGGGGGGAGGGGAGTGAGCTTCAGGAGGCCGAGGGGCACCAGAGATTTTCTGCCCGGGGAGATGGAGCTCAGGAGGATGCTGGAGAGCAGGATATGCGGGATATTCAGGAGCTTCGGGTACAGGGAGGTTGGAACCCCGACCTTTGAGCACTTAGAGCTGATAACCGCCAAGTCTGGGGAGGAGATAGTTGAGAGGCTGTACAGCTTCCAGGACAAGAGCGGCAGGTGGCTCGCCCTCCGCCCGGAGTTCACGGCGCCGGTTATGCGCATGTACGTCACCTCCCTGCAGTCGGAGCCGAAGCCCCTGCGGCTGTACTACTTCGGTCCCTGCTTCAGGTACGAGCGCCCCCAGGCGGGGAGGTACAGGGAGTTCTGGCAGGCGGGGGTGGAGCTCATAGGCTCAGGCACGCCGGAGGCGCAGGCCGAGGTTGTCGCCCTCGCGGATACCGTGCTGAGGGAGCTGGAGCTGGAGTACGAGCTGCACGTGGGCAGCGTGGGTGTGCTGAGGAAGCTGCTCGCCGAGCACGGTGCCGGGGAGGAGGAGCAGGTGAGGGTAATGGGGATGATTGACCGCGGGGAGGTTGAGGAGGCTCTGCAGAGGCTTGAGGCTCTGGGTGGAGCAGAGCTTGCGGAGCTGGTTGAGCAGCTCATCAGCTTAGAAGGGGAGGCGCGGGAGGTGGCGAGGAGGGCGGAGAGGGTGCTGGAGGGGCACAGTGGTGCCACGGGGGAGCTGCGGAGCCTCGGGGAGATAATGGAGGCTCTGGAGTGGTACGGGGTTGAGGCGAGGCTCAACCTGGGCATCGCGAGGGGGCTGGACTACTACACCGGGATGGTGTTTGAGGCTTACGTGCCCAGCCTGGGGGCGGAGAAGCAGGTGTGCGGCGGGGGGAGCTACTCCTTAGCCGAGGTGTTCGGGGGCAAGCCCGTGCCCACCTCGGGCTTCGCCTTCGGGTTTGACCGCCTCCTTATAGCAGCCGAGCTTGAGCCCCCGGTGGAGAGGAGGGTTATGGTTATCCCCCTGAGCAGGGAGATGGTGCCAGGAGCCGTGAGGGTTGCCTCAGAGCTGCGCGGGCGGGGGGTGATGTGCGAGCTTGAGGTCATGGGCAGGAAGCTGGGCAAGGCGCTGGCGGGTGCCAACGCTAAGGGGGTGGAGTACGTGGTGCTGGTGGGTGAGGAGCTGAGGCGTGGAAGGGTGGTGCTCCGGGACATGCGCACTGGTGAGCAGAGGGAGGTTGAGGTGGAGAGGCTGGGGGAGCTACCTGAGCTTTCTCAGCCTTCCTCCCCTTAGCTCAACCACGTGGGTGAATGCCTGCTCCGCCTTCTCCACCCTGCGTGAGGAGAAGCACAGGAAGAAGACGCCCTCCTCGCGGAGCTGCTCCGCCACCCCGGATAGCACCTGCACCGCTCTGTCCTCGCCCAGGGCTTCCTCAAGCACCCCGAAGTCCGCAACCAGCAGCCCCCCGGCTGGCATGGTGTCGGCGCTCTCGGGGAGCTTCTCGGGGTGGGAGAGCTGCAGCCTGCCCTCCTGCAGGTGAGGCTCAAGCGCCTCGGGAGGCTCTCCCGCAAGCACCGCAGCCCTCCCGGCGTCCAGGTGCTCCCTGAGCACCGCCTCCACAACTCGCGGAAGCTCCTCCTCCTGCACGTAAACAAGGGCGCCCTCCCCGGAGAGCACGTCGCACAGCTCCTCAACCCCTGCCTCCTGCTCCCCCTCCTGCTCCCGAGTCTCCGCCTTTGCCTCCGCCTCCCTGTCAAGCGCCACAGAGACCACGTTCTCGGCGAGGAGGCTCACGGGGCGGGAGTACCTCCTGTACCCCTCTGCCATGACCTCAAGCCTGAGCTCCTCACCCTCAAGCTCCCTGAAGCTGGCGATGCCCACCTGGTCGGTGCGCTTCTCCAGGCGTTTGCCACCGCTCTGCAGCACGACCCGTGCACCCTTGATGGGCATGCCCGTGGCTCTGTCGCTGACCACCACCATGAGCTCCTCAGCCCTGAGGGACACCTGGAACACCTCCCCGTGGTCCATGCTTATGTACCTCTGGTGCTCCTCCTTCTCTATGCCCTCCCCGTCAAGCACCACGGTGTACCTGCCCTGGGGGAGCGCCTCAAAGGTGCACTTTCCGCTGGTGTCGGTCAGGCGCACCTCCTCTATTCCAGCCTCGGGGCACCTGAGCATGACCCTCACCCCGGAGAGGGGGTTGTCCCGCCTGTCGGTGACCAGCACGGTGAAGGTGTACCCCCTGTATTCCTCCTCTTCGGGCTCCTCTGGCTCCTCGTACACCTCCTCCCTCCTGCGCTCGGGAAGCCTGAGCCTGAGGCCTGGCCTCGGGATGCGGAGGCGCAGGGCAGGTGCGCGCAGGCGGGGGCGGAGGTTTACCCAGCTCCATGTTATCAGGGGTGCAGCCCCGAGCAGCGCTGAGCCCGCGAGCACCCCAGCCTCGGCTGCGGCGTAGCTCCACCCCGCAAGCACAGCTAAGGTGAAGGCGAGCAGGCGCAGGGGCTTGGGAGGGGCGTACCCGAGCCTCTCCCCCGCCACTGTGGCGGCGACCAGGAGCAGGGCGAGGGCGGTGTAGTGGGGAAGCTCAAGCACCAGCATGGGTGTGGGCAGCCTGAGGGAGAGGTGGAGCAGCAGGAGCGCCGGCAGGTAGGCTAACAGGTCAGAGCACCTCTCCAGCTTCTCCAAGATGCCCTGAGAGCCCCACCTGATGCAGGGCACGCTCAGAGCCGTGGAGAGGGCGAGCAGGTACAGGTAGGGGAGCCGGAGCTCGCTGTACACCACCAGGCTGACCCCCGAGTAGGCCCCCGCAAGGGCGGTGGAGATAAGGGAGGCAAGGGCGAGCAAGTATCGCGGTGAGCGCATACCTTTTATATTTGCACACCCTGAGTATTAAGCTATGCACAGCTTCAGGGTGTTTGCGATTGACGTCGGCATGGGCACGCAGGACGTGCTCGTTTACGATTCCGCAAAGAACCTGGAGAACTGCACCAAGCTCGTGCTGCCCTCTCCCACCAGAATCTTGGCATCAAGGATAAGGAGGCTCAGGGGCAACCTGTTCCTCAGGGGGGAGACCATGGGAGGCGGCCCCCTGACGGCGGCGGTGGCTGAGCACCTGCGCAGAGGGTACAGGGTGGCGATGACCCCTAAGGCGGCGATGAGCCTTAGAGACGACCTGTCCCAGGTGAGGGAGATGGGGGTGGAGGTGGTTGAGGAGCCCCCGGATGAGAGCTTTGAGGTGATTGAGACGGGAGACCTTGACACGGAGCTCTTCAGGAGCGTCTTGGAGAGGGTGGAGGAGAGGTTTGAGTTTGACTGCTTCGCGGTGGCGGTGCAGGACCACGGCAGGGCACCCCCGGGGAAGCCGGACAGGGTGTTCAGGTTTGAGAACCTGCAGAGGCTGGTGGAGGAGCGCAGGCACCTGCTTGAGCTGTGCTTCTCCTCACCCCCGGAGCACTTCACCAGGATGAAGGCGGTGGAGAGGGTGCTGCAGGGGCTGGGAGGGAGGAGGGTGATAACCGACTCCAAGCTTGCGGCTGTTGCGGGAGCGCTGCACGGGGTGGAGGAGCGCCCCGCCGTGGCTGTGGATGTGGGCAACGGGCACACCCTCGTGGCGCTGGTGGATGAGCAGAACCGCCTGGCTGGGGTGCTGGAGCACCACACCCACATGCTCAGGGGTGACACCCTGATGGAGCTGATACGCAGGTTCCTTGAGGGTGAGGTGAGCAACTCCGAGGTGTACGAAGCTGGAGGGCACGGGTGCGCCCTGAGGGACCCTCCGGGGGAGAGGGGGGTGGAGAGGATATGGGTCACGGGACCCCTGAGGGGCATGCTTGCGGGGCAGGAGAGGGTGGTCTTTGCAGCTCCAGGAGGTGATGTCATGCTCACCGGCGCTGTGGGGCTGGTGGATATGGCTCTGCATGCCGCAGGGGAGGCGCCTGAATGAGGATTGCAATCGTTGACTACGGCATGGGCAACCTGAGGAGCGTGCGCCGCGGGCTGGAGAGGTGCGGAGCCGAGGCGGTTGTGAGCTCCGAGAGAAGGGACATTGAGGAGTGCGAGGGCATCGTTCTCCCGGGTGTGGGAGCCTTTGAGCTGGCGGTGAAGAAGCTTGAGGGGCTGAGGGAGTGCATCTTGGAGCAGGCGGAGAGCGGCAAGCCCCTGCTTGGCATATGCCTCGGGCTGCAGCTCCTCTTCCCGGAGAGCGAGGAGGGTTGCGGCTCCGGGCTGGGGCTGATCAGGGGAAGGGTGAGGAGGCTGCCCGCCGGTGTTAAGGTGCCCCACATGGGGTGGAACTCGGTGCGGATACTGAGGAGTTCGCCCCTGATGGAGGGGATTGAAAGCGGTGAGTTCTTCTACTTCGTGCACTCCTACTACGCGGAGCCCGAGGAGGAGGTGACGGTGGCGGTGAGCGAGCACGGCACCGCCTTCCCGGCTGTGGTGCAGAAGGGGGCGGTGTTTGCCACCCAGTTCCACCCGGAGAAGAGCAGCACCGCCGGGCTCAGGGTGCTGGGAAACTTCGTGGAGGTGTGCAGATGATCAGGGTTACCGAGAGGTGCGTGGGGTGCGGCGCCTGCATGCCCTTCTGTCCAAAGGAGGCTATCTCGGTGATGGGGGTGGCGGAGATTGATGCCGGGAGGTGCACCCTGTGCGGGAGGTGCGCGAGCTACTGCCCCAATCAGGCGATTGAGGTGGAGAGATGAGAGCGGTTGTGGTGGGCGCTGGTCTGGGTGGTCTGCTTGCGGCGTGCGCGCTGGCTGAGCGGGGGTTCAGGGTGAGGGTGCACGAGAGCCTGCCGTATCCGGGGGGAAGGTTCACGAACCTGGAGTTCAGGGGGTTCCAGCTCTCCACGGGAGCGCTGCACATGATTCCCCACGGCAGGAGGGGTCCCTTAGCCGAGATGCTCGCCGAGCTTGGTGCGGGGGTGGAGATATTCAGGTCGGAGCCCCAGGCGGTGTTCAGAATCGGGGGCAGGGACTACGGGGTTGATGAGGTGTACTCCGCCTTCTCCACGGGGGAGAAGCTCAGGGCGATGAAGCTGCTTGCCATGATGAAGCTGGGCAGGGCAAGGGCGGGGGAGGAGAGCTACGCGGAGTGGCTTGAGAGGCACCTGCGCAGCGAGCTGGTGATGAGGCTTGCGGATGCTTTCACGGGGTGGTGCCTCAGCCTGAGGGCTCACCAGGTGCCGGCGGCGGAGGTGCTTGCCCAGGTTGAGAACCTGGCGAGGCTTGGAGAAACGGGTGTGCCCGATGGAGGGTGCAGGGGGGTGGTGGATGCGCTGGTGGAGGTGCTGGAGAGCAATGGCGGTGAGCTCAGGGTGAGGAGCAGGGTGCTCGGGGTCTCTGGCACCTCCTGGAGCTTCAGGGTGCACACGGGTGAGGGGGCAGAGGAAGCCGAGGTGGTGGTGTGCAACGCGGGGCTGCACAGGAGCGCCGAGCTGGCTGAGGGTGTGCTCCCGCCGGAGTACGTGAGGATGCTCAGGGGAGTTGAGTCGGTGCCGGGGGTGAAGATAAGCGTCGCCTGCGATGAGCCCGTGCTGGGGCACTCGGGTGTGGTTTTCACGCCGGATGCGGAGCGGGTGTGCGGGATGAATGAGGTCACAAACGCTGTGCCGGAGCTGGCTCCCCCGGGGAAGCACCTGCTCATGGCGCATGCAGCACCTGCGGGCGGTGACCTGAGGAGGGAAGCTGAGATTGCCCTGCGTGACCTGCACAGGCTGATTCCCGACTTCAGAAAGCGGTGCAGGGTGCTGGCGGTGCAGACCTACAGGGGGGAGTGGCCCGTGAACCACGCCCCCAGCGGCACCCACATACCCCCGGAAACCCCCGCAGGCGGGCTTTACTTGGTGGGGGACGGGGTCAAGCCGCGGGGGTGGATGGAGACGGATGGCATAGCCATGGGGGTAAGGGAGATGCTGGAGCACCTGAGCAGAGCCCTGGAGGAGTCTTCCGTTTGAGCTCGCCTCTCCATCCATTGGAGTTAGAGCAGAGGAGAGCGCCACCTGAGCAACCTTTATTACCTCTCCGCATCCAAGAGCAACCATGGACCTGAGCTTTCTGGTGTACTCCTTCATAGCCCTCTTCATAATCGTTGACCCCGTAGCCAACGTCCCTGTTTTCTTAGGGATGCTTGAGGGCATCAGCGAAGCCGGGTACCGCAGGGCTGTTAAGCGGGCGAGTATCATGGCGATGCTGGTGCTCCTGATTTTCACCTACGCGGGCGCCTACTTCTTCAGGTACCTGGGCATTGAGCTGTACTCCTTCCGCATAGCCGGCGGGGTGCTGCTCTTCATCATCGCCATGGAGATGCTCTTCGGCAGGCGCACCAGGACAGAGCTTGCACCCGAGGAGGAGAGCGTTCGTGCCGACGAGCTGAGCATAACCCCCCTGGCGGTGCCGCTGCTCACCGGCCCGGGAGCTATAACCACCGGCATAGTTCTCCAGAGCAGGGCGCAGGGGGTGGAGGAATCCCTGATGCTGGGCATCGCCGTGGTGCTCGTGTTCCTCGCCAGCTGGGCGATTCTCGCCAATGCTCGCAGGATATACCTGCTCCTCGGGGACACGGGCACCAGGGTTGTAACCAGGCTGATGGGGCTGCTCCTCGCCTCCATAGCGGTGCAGTTCATCGTTGACGGCGTGAGGGAGGCGCTCAGGGAGGTCTCCCGGTGACAACCTCGGCTCTCCTGCCCCTCAGAACCAAGGTGTGCTCCACCCGCACCCTCACCCCCTCGCAGCTAAGCCACGCGTGCCCCAGGCTCAGGGAGAAGCACCAGGGGAAGGTGAAGCCGGCATCCCCCGGGAAGAGGTGCATCCGTGGAGCCTCTTGTGGGCTAACCCCCGTGCCGTGCAGAAAGCTGCCCTGGCACTCCCACTCCCTGCTCCCCAGGAGCTCCTGCAGAGCCCTGAGCGCCTCAACCTCCACCTCCATAGCTTGAATCCCCGGAGAGAGCTTTCTGAAGGCTCTCCTCCACGCCTCCCCGTAGGCATCCCCCGCATCCTCTGGAACAACCCTGCTGAGCTCCGCCCAGAAGCCGGAGAAGCGCACCCTCAGGGTGAGCTGCACCGGGGGGCGCACCCTGAATCTGGGGGGAGACAGGGGCGAGGTGCAGGGCTCAAGCCTCACCAGAGCCTCCTCAGCCCCCTCCTGCAGCAGGAAGCGCCTGAGCTCCCTCTCCACCTCCCCGCTATCCCTGAGCACACCCACAAGCTCCTCCCCGCGCTCCCAACCCAGCTCCGCAAGCCTCCCAGCGGCGGCGATGCACCTGAGCTCCCGCCTGTCCCTCCCCGCCCTCAGCTCGCCCACCACCTTCCTGCCGAGCTCGGGGCTGCACCCCTGCCCGAGCAGGTGCTCGGCCAAGCTGCACGGCATGTCCTCGGGATAAACCCCCACCTCCCCTGCCTCTCTGAGCATGCTGAGCAGCCTCGGAACAGGAAAGGAGGGTATCAGCAGCCTCTCCCTGGTAACAACCACCACCTCACCCTCAAAGCCCGTGAGGAACCTGCACATCCCCCTGCCACCCACCAGCGCATCAGCGCCGTGCCTCTCCATCGCCTGACGAAGCCTCTCAACCCTGCGCCGCCTCATGCTAAAGCCCCGTGGGATTCTCCACGACCTTTGCGGAGAGCCCGAGCCCCCTGAGGTGCTCAGCCAGCGCGTGCATAGCAGGCATCTCGGTGGCGTAGTGCCCCGCGAACACCAGGTTAACCCCCAGCTCCCTGGCGATAACGCCGGCGGCATGGGAGGGCTCCCCGGTGAGCAGGGTGTCCACGCCCGCCTCGGAAGCCTCCTCCACGCTCATGGCGCCGCTCCCGGCAACCACCGCAAGCCTCCTCACCTCATCCCCGCACCTCACCACCCTGCACTCAGTTTTAAGCCTGCGCTCTACCAGCTCCACGAACTCCCCAAGCTCGGCTCCTCCTGCAAGCTCCCCCCACCAGCCCGTGCACCTTCCAGCGTACCTCCCGAACCCGCCTGCCGGGGAAACCCCCAGCATCCTGAGCACGCAGGCGCTCGTGCCCACCTCGGGATGCGCATCCAGGGGCAGGTGCACCCCGTACAGGGATATTCCGGCGTCCAGCAGCAGCCTGAGCCTGCTCGCCAGCATGCCCGAGATGCTGCGCACCTCCCCCCAGAGTATCCCGTGGTGCACCACCAGAAGCTCCGCTCCAAGCTCTCCTGCACGCCTGATTACGCCGGCACACGCATCCAAGGCAACGGCAACCCTCTGAACCTCCTCGCACGCCTCCACCTGCAGCCCGTTGTGGCTCCTGTCCTCCGGGAAGGAGTTAATCTCAAGATATGCATCAAGGTGCTCCACAATCTCCCTGAGCCTCATTCCAACCCTTTCCGCAGCTCCTGTGCAACCCTCTCAAGCTCGCCCTGCTCCGCCTGCTTCTGGTGCATCTCCACCCTTATCTCGCCCTCCGCATACCTGGGCACCACATGCAGGTGCAGGTGGGGCACCACCTGACCCGCCACCTTGCCCTGATTTATCCAGAAGTTCACCCCCGCCGCTCCGAGCCTGGACACGCACGCCTCCGCCACCTCTCCCGCAAGCCTCAGCACCTCCGCCGCCTCATCCTCCGAGAGCTCCGAGAGCCTCTCCACGTGCCTCTTCGGCACCACCAGGGTGTGCCCTCTGGTAGCCGGATTTATGTCAAGGAATGCCACGCACCTCTCCCTGCCTGCAACCTCATGCTTCGGAAGCTCACCCTTCAGAATCCTGCAGAACACGCACTCCATCTACATCAGCTCCTTGGCTGCCATTATCAGGTGGGGCTTTCTCATGAGTATCTTCGCAAGCTTGCCCAGCCTCTCCCCGTTGGCAAAGGCAACCACATCCTCAGCCTCAAGCACATCAGCCAGGAAGTTCAGGTCATCATCGCTCAGCCTCTCAATCGCCCTCCTGAGGCGGTAAATCCTGTTGAGAGCCTCGCCCCTCAGGGAGCGCCACTCCTCGGCGTACCTGCTCAGGAAAGCCTCGCTGGTGTCCCCGCGCTCCACCGCCTCCGCAGCCACCCTGCCTGCGATTCTGCCGGCAAAGGTGGCTTCAAAAACCCCGCCCCCGTGGATGGCGTTAACCTGGTGCGCTGCATCTCCAACGAGCATTATTCCGTTCCCCACCAGCCTCTCAAGGGGCGCCCCCACGGGCACCGCTCCTGCGTTCACCTCAACCACGCTCCCCCGCCTGTACCTGGGGTTGCTGGAAATCCACCTGTCCAGATACGCCTTTGCCGTATCCTTGGCGACGTTCCCGCCTATGCCTATACCCACATTCGCCACGTCCCTGCCCTTCGGGAACACCCACACGTACCCCCGTGGTGCCACGGAGTTCCCGAAGTACAGCTCAAGCATGTCGCTGTTGTCCAGCTCCACCACCATCTCGTACTGGTAGGCGCTGTCCACGTCCTCCAGCCTGTGCAGGGCGTTTATACCCGCCCACCTCGCCACCTTGCTCTCCACGCCATCAGCCGCCACCACAACATCAGCCTCAACCTCAAACCTCTCCCCCCCGCTCTCAACCACAACCCCCCTGACTCCTCCGTCCCTCCTGAGCACATCCACGACCTCGCACCTGGTGCGCACCTCTGCGCCCGCCCTCGCGGCCATCACCGCCAGGTGCTTGTCAAACATCTTGCGCTCTATCACCCACCCCACCTGCTCGGGGTACCGCACCTCCAAGCTCTTCCCGTTGGGTGCAACTATCTTGGCACCCCATATCTCGTTCACGCACCAGCGCGGGTGAGCCTCTATCCCGAGCTCGGCGAGGGCACGCACGCTCAGCCCCTCGCCGCACCTCTTGGGCGCCCCGATTTCGGAGCGCTTCTCCAGCAGCAGCACCTCGGCACCATGCTCAGCGGCGCTCCTGGCGGTGCTGCTCCCGCCCGGACCTGCACCCACCACAACCACGTCATACCTGTCCTGCATACCCTACGCCTCCCTTATCGCACCCGCGGGGCAGAAGACGGTGCAAAGCCCGCAGTCGGTGCACCTCTCGGGGTCAACCACCAGCCTGTAGCCGTACTCCAGCCTTATGGCAAGGGACGGGCACACGCCGGCGCATCCTCCGCAGGATAGGCAAGCATTCCTGTCAACCCTTCTGGGCATGCACTCACCTTCTTTAAACTACCGGGGTCTGCTTAAAAAACTTACTCCCGCTCCACGCCTCCACCAGCTCCTCCCCCTCCAGAAACACCAGCCCTCGCCTCTCGGCGTAGCGCCTGGCTTCAGCCTTGCTCAGGGCATCCCCCGAGTCCCCCATCATCTCGCATATAACCGAGACGGGGGTGAGGCCTGCAAGCTCCAGCAGGGCAACGCTGAGCTCCGTGTGCCCCCTCCTGCCTTCCAGCAGCCTCTCGTGCGCCCTCAGCAGGGGCACATGCCCCGGGGAGCGGAAGCGCCTGCCGAACTCCTCCCTCAGGTCACCGTTGAGCTCCGCCAGCCTCGCAAGCTCCCTCAGGGTGAGGGCTCTGTCCCTGTCGGTTATGCCCGTGAAGGTCCTGCGGTGGTTCACGGTTATGGAGAAGGAAGAGCGCTCATCGTAGGGTATGTCCCTGGGCTCCAGCGCCCTGAGCACGGGAAAGCTCTCCGCCGCCGCGCTGAGCACCTCGGTCAGGAAGGGCAGCCCCAGCCTTGAGGCTATACTTGGGTGTAGAGCCGCGCATATCAGCCCGCCCGCATCCCTGCGCATCATCCGCACGTGCTCTGGCTGTATGAAGCTTGCAGCCATCACCACGTCCGTCTCCTCCTCCCTGCCGTCAGCGTCATAAACCAGCACCGGCAGTCCGCTCCTGAGCGCACCAAGCGCCCTCTCTATCGCTTTCATTCCAGTCACCTGCTACACGTACACCTTTACCTGGACAACATCCCCGTCCCTCAGACCCAGAGCCCTGCGCAGGTTGACGGGAGCGATGACCTCAAGGGTGGTCAGGGTGTGGTGGGTTCTGGCAGGTATGACCACACCTGCGGAGTACCCCCCGACCTCCGCCCTGAAGCACACCACATCTCCAAGCCTCCTGCCCTCATGCTCAAACCCCTCTATTACGATACCCCCCAAGTGGGCGAGCTCCTGCCTGAGCTGCACGTCCTCCTGGGTGGTGAGCTGCAGGTTGAGGGTCCCTGGGTATGGGGTGAAGCCCAGCTTCTGCTCAAACTGCCTCAGGTAGCCGGGCAGAGACATGTAGTAGCTGCCCTCTCCAAGACCGGAGCACACCTTGCCGCTTATGGTTATCGCCTCCGCCTTCCCTATTATCCCCCTGAGCTCGGCATACAGGTTGGAAATCACCCGCCTGCCGCGCGGGGTGAGCTTGACCCGCTGCCCCCGGGGGTGGATGTCCCTGACTATGTACCCCTGAGCCTCAAGCTGCCTCAGCCGCCTGGACACTGCCTGCTGGGAGATGCCCAGCATCTCCCCCAGCTCCGTAGTTGAGAGCCTGACATACCCGCTGTAGGCTCCAGCCCTCGCAAGCGCCACCAGCATGCCTATCTGCTCCATCAGCTACCACTCTTTTTGTTGCTACTCAGGCACGTTAAGGGTAACAACTTAAAGGTTGCACGGTTTTATTTTAAGATGGCAGGCAGCCGGGGTGGTTTAAAAAGGTGGTAAAATGGTGCGCATAACTGAGAGGGCTGCCGAGGAGATAAAGAAGATTCTCCGTGAGGAGGGTAAGGAGGACTACGGGGTAAAGGTGTACATCGCCGGCATGGGATGCAGCGGTCCCAGCTACGGGCTCACCCTCGCCAAGGAGGCTGAGGAGGGTGAGAAGGAGATAGAGAGCAACGGGATAAGGATATTCGTGAGCGAGGTGGTTGAGGCTTACTTGGCCGACTCGGAGATTGACTACGTGGAGACCCCCTACGGCTCCGGATTTGCGGTTAACGCCCCGGGTGGCAGCGCCTGCGGTAGCGGATGCTCCTCATGCAGGTAGTGGCTGGCGTCTCAGGGCATGGGCAGGTTAGAGGTGGTAAAGGGGGATATAACCGAGGCAGAGGTTGACGCCATAGTTAACCCTTCAAACAGCTACGGCTTGATGGGAGGAGGGGTGGCGCTCGCCATAAAGATGCGGGGCGGGGAGGAGATAGAGAGGGAGGCCAAAGCCAGGGCGCCCATTCCTGTGGGACACGCGGTTGCAACCACCGCCGGCAGGCTTATAGCCAGGGCGGTGATACATGCGAGCACCATGGAGGAGCCGGCGCAGAGGACCACCGAGGAGAAGGTGAGGAGAGCCACCAAGGCTGCGCTTGAGTGCGCTCTTGAGCACGGGTTCAGGAGCCTGGCGTTCCCCGGGATGGGCACGGGCGTGGGCGGGGTGCCGAAGGATGTGGCTGCCCGTGCCATGGTTCAGGAGATTGAGCGCCACTTCAGGGAGCACGGGCTGCCGGAGCGTGTGGTGCTGGTTGCCTTTGACGATGAGCTCTTAGAGGCTTTCAGGGGAGCGCTCAGGGAGGTGCAATCTGGAGAACGTTAGCTTCTTTTTATTCAGTGAGGTGCCGAGCCGGAGGGCAGCTTACGCTCCTCCCCGTGAGGAGTGAGGAAACTCCGCCCATCTCCGCGGGACCCGGGGGGCGCAAGCCCCGCGCCGAGAGGCGCAGCTCTGGAGCAGAAACGATACGCCCCGCAGGTGCGCAATGAGGTTGAAAGACCGAGCATGCCCTGCGGTGGCGGTGAAACGGCCAGCTCCGGGGATGCAAGCCCGAGAAGAGGCGTGACGACCCGCGGCGTGCCTCGGGTTGGGCGCTCAGACGAATGCTGCCAGGGAGGCGCATGCCTCCTGAACAGAAGGCGGGTTACTCCCGGCACGGCACCTTTTTATTTTCCTGCATCAACCTGTATATAGGATGGACATCCGAGAGCTGCGTGAGCTGCTGAGGAAGGAGAAGGCGTCCCCGTACCTGCAGGACATAGGCACCGACTTCTACTCCAGAGCGAGGGGGATGCTGCAGGAGATGCTGGAGGAGTGCAGGGGGATAGAGGATTTTGAGCTTCTCTCGGTGAAGCTCAATGAGCTTGAGAACATGAGAAATCTTATAAAGGCGATATATGAGACGAGGGAGAATAAGATAGTTAATCTTGCCATATACATCGTCAAGGGAGGGGAGCAGGAGCTGGAGAACCTGACGGATGAGGAGAGGGAGGTGCTGCAGAGGCTTGTGGAGGTGCTGAGGCAGGGAAGGGAGGAGGTGCTGCACCCGGAGGAGGTGAGCAGGGAGAAGGAGGAGGGTGGCGTGGGGTTCATGACGGTGCGTATCCTGCGTGACCTGCCCCAGATAGTTGGGGCGGATGGCAGGATTTACGGGGATTTTAAGGCCGAGGATGTGGTTACGCTGCCAGAGCCGAATGCCAGAATACTGGTGGAGAGGGGAGATGCGGAGAGGGTGAGCGTTAAGTAGCGCTGTATGCGGGGGTGTTCAGCTCTCTTCTGAGTGTGATGCCTTGCTGCTTTTCGGCGCCTTGGCTCGCTCGTACTCTCTCGGTATAATCCACGCTCAGTTATTCCGCCTTCGGTGCTCGTCCAAATACCTTCCGACAGAGTTATTAGGAAGAACTGACATAGGGTTTGTTGATGATATGGGCACTGGAGCTGGGAGGCACTCGCAAGTATGCCGTAACTCTAAGGGGATTTAAAACCGAGTAAGATAAGTGGGTGGCAAAAATGAAAACGCTTGACGAAATAAAAGAAATTATAGGAAAGCACAGGGAAGAGCTTAAAGAGAAGTATGGTGTTAAAGAAATAGGTATCTTTGGCTCTATTGTGAGAGGGGAGGCGAAAGAAGACAGTGATGTTGACATACTGATTGAATTAGAAAAACCAATAGGACTCTTTAAATTTCTTGAGCTGGAGGAATATCTGAGCAATTTGATAGGTATCAAAGTAGATCTTGTATCTAAAAAAGCACTTAAGCCAAATATCGGAAAATATATCCTTGAAGAGGTTGTAACAGTATGAAAAGAACATACATGGATTACAGACTGTAAACGCTGTTATTAGAAGTCTAGAAGTGATGGGAGAGGCAGTAAAGAAAATTCCCTCAGAAATCAGAGATAAATACCACGAAATTCCGTGGAAATATATTGCAGGAATGAGAGATAAGCTTATCCATGAGTATCATGGTGTTGATTTAGAAATCGTATGGGAGGTAATAGAAAAGGAGATTCCACCTCTCAAACCCAAATTTGAAAAAATACTGGAGGAGTTGAAGGAGCATGGCTAAAAGATGACTGCTGACACCCTGAGGTGCTCCACATCTCGCCTCTTTATGTGCCAAAGCGGATGCGTACTCAAATTCGCTGACGCTCTGTTAAAACTTCATTAGCGGAATTTTGGATACATCCAGAAGATTACATTCGCACGCTCGCCATTGAGGTTGTAAATATGTGCAGTAAGAAAGCAGGTGCTTGTATGCAAATGTTGCGGTGAAGGTTTCTGCAGAGGGCGTTTACAACTTGGGTCTCCCGTAAATCGCCGTATCACGCTCATACGCTACCCTATGGTACTGCGGGTGTTTGCAAGTGCGGGGGAAGGGATTTGAACCCTCGAACCCACTCAGGGACCAGACCCTGAATCTGGCGCCTTTGGCCGCTTGGCTACCCCCGCAGGTAGCATCCGCTTATCCGAGAGTTAACACCTGTAAATTTTTATCAGATGATGTTAGCCGGGAAGGGGTGGTGCATGAGGGACGTGCTGGTGGTTAATGATGATGGCATTTTCGCCCCGGGGCTGAGGGCTGCCATAAGGGCGGTGCAGGGGCTTGGCAGGGTCACGGCGGTTGCTCCCGCAACCCAGAAGAGCGGGGTCGGCAGGAGCATCTCCCTGCTGAGCCCCGTGAGCATAGCCGAGGTGAAGATTGAGGGCGTGAAAGCCTACGCCGTGGATGGCACCCCCGTGGATGCGGTGCTTGTGGGCATCTACGGGGTGCTGAAGAGGAAGCCGGAGCTCATAGTCTCGGGAATCAACTTGGGGGAGAACATGAGCTGCGAGGCTACCACCAGCGGAACCGTGGGGGCTGCCATGGAGGGTGCCAGCCAGGGGGTTGCGTCAATAGCGGTGTCCCTGCACTCCGAGAGCAGGTTCAATGAGGTGCAGCCGGAGGTGAAGATGAACCACTGCATGGAGGTGCTCAGGAGGTGCGCGGAGTACGTGCTTGAAAGGGGGCTCCCAGAGGGGGTGGATGTGCTGAACATAAACGTGCCGGAGGAGCCCGTGAGGGGAGTGAGGGTAACCAGGCTGGCGAGGCGGATGTACACGACCCACCTCAGGGAGCGCAGGGACCCGAGGGGTAGGAGGTACTTCTGGATTGATGGGGAGCCTGTTAGGGATGCGGAGCCGGGTACGGATGTGCATGCCGTGAGGGTGGAGAGGTGCATCTCCATATCTCCCCTCAGCCTGGACCTGACCTCCCACGCGGGTGTTGAGTCCCTAAGGGAGCTTGCAAGAATTCTGGAAAAAAGTTGATAAGGTTAGGGTGCACAAATCTTGGAGCCAGAATGCCCCCGTAGTATAGTCTGGATAGAATGGGACCCTGCGGAGGTCTAGGCCCGGGTTCAAATCCCGGCGGGGGCATGCTTTGGCCACCACCTGAGCCCTCTGGTTTATCGGCTCTATGGTATGGCTGGCGTGGGGTGTACGTTGAGAGGCACCTGCTTGAGGAATGGGAGGTGGCGAAAGTAAGGGCTGGGGTTTTCTAAGCTGGGAGGATGGGGCTTATAGCAGCTGCTCCAGAGCTTCCGGGGTGCTCTGCCTTCGGAGGTCCCAGAGGAGGC
>WANG01000161.1 GCA_015521945.1 Candidatus Hydrothermarchaeota archaeon | reverse complement strand
GAAGGCGCTGCTGCTTGAGGTTCTGAGGGAGCTCGGGGAGGCGAAGCTCGCCAGAATTCAGGAAGCCGTGGAGGCGAGGCGCATGGAGGAGCCGGAGAGGTACGCCGCCCTGACGGGGTGCAACCTGCAGGAGCTGCTCACGGAGATGGCGGAGGAGGGGCTGGTTGAGAGGCTCGTGCCCGAGTGGGGGGCGCCCATCTACAGGGTGCGAGCCTAAAGCACGCCCTTGGTGCTGGGTATGCCCCCGCCAACCTGCTCAACCGCCATGCTGAGAGCCAGCCCCAGAGCCTTGAAAGCCGCCTCTGCCTTGTGGTGCTCGTTCCTGCCCTCCAGCAGCCTGAGGTGCAGGGTGATTCCCGCCTCGCGGGCGAAGCTCTCCAGGAAGTGGGGGATAAGCTCGGTGCTTAGACCCTCAACCTGCTTGTACCTGAAGCCCACGGTGCTGCTGAACCAGCTCCTGCCGCTTATGTCAAGGGCGCAGAGCACCAGCACGTCGTCCATTGGCACTAAGGCGTGCCCGAACCTCCTTATCCCCCTCTTGTCCCCAAGGGCACGGGTGAGCGCCTGCCCCAGGGTTATCGCCACGTCCTCGGCGATGTGATGCTCGTGGTCGCCCTCGGCGAGCACCTCAAGCCCGAACCTGCCGTGCTTGGCAAAGCCTCCAAGGAGGTGGTCAAGGAAGGGGAGGGTGGTGGAGATGCTGTACTCCGGCTCCCCGGGGTGCAGGTTCAGCTTCACCCTGACCCTGGTCTCCGAGGTGGTGCGCTCCACTACCGCACGCATGCACAGGGATTCCACGGGGGCATAGATAACCCTTTCGCCCTTCACAGCTCAAGCTCAAGGGCGTCGCTCTCCTCCACCTGGTTCAGGAAGGCTTCAATATCGCTGGACTCCTGCATCAGAGACTCAAGCTCAGCATCCACCGCGTCGCCCTGCTCCTGCACCGCCTGCCTCTTCACCTCCTGCTTGGGCTGCCTCTTCTCGCCCGAGGTGCACCCCGCTAAGAGTCCTGCGAGCAGGAGCAGGCACACTAAGGCAGCCACCCTACCTGCCACCGTACCTCACCTCCCCGCTCCAGCTTCCGCCGGTGCCGGAGGCTCGCCAGGTACCATCCCCGCGGAGCAGGGCGGTGCCTCTGCCTGAGGCTCTCACCACCAGCTCCTCACCCTCGGCTCTCAGGTATATCCCCCTGCCGTACACCTTCGCCCTGCCGCTGCCGGTGTAGGTGAGGCTTCCGTCAGGGTTCCCGGCAACCCTGCTCCAGCCGGTGAGCTTTGTGCCGCCCCTCTCAACCCTCACCGTCAGGTTGCCCCTGCCCCGCAGGTAGACTCCCCCGGTGCCCTGAATCACCACCGTACCGTTGCCCTTGGCGTAGAGGTGCCCCACTCCAGCCACCTCAGCCTCGCCCTGCCTCAGCCTCTCAATTATCTCCCTGAGGGTGCGGAACATGCCGCGCAGGTGCACCTGGGCTTCTCTTAGGTTCTCCCTGCCCTCCCTGAAGAGCCTCCCGGCGCTGTCGGGTGAGGTTATTGCCGAGAACTTCTGCCCGGCAAGCTCGGTCTCGTTCCTGGCGGCGCTCAGGTGCATGCGGTACTCGGCGAGCAGCTCTTCAAGCTCCCCGGTGCTGTATCCAGCCTGCTCAAGCGCCTTTATCCGCATCTCCACCCTGTCCCCTATCTCCTCGCCCCTGTCAAGGATGTACTCCACCCTGCTCACCGCGATGGTGCCGGCGGCAAGCTTCAGCTCCATCCTCGCCACACCCCACCTGCCCCTGACCTCCTTGGCTATCTGCATGAGCTCACGCCTGGTCTCCGCCTCCTGAACCTCCTGCCGCTTCTGCTTCAGGAACTCGGCGTGGGAATCAAGCCTCCGGTACACCTCAGCCTTCTCCTCCACGGTGAGGGTGGAGCTCTCCGCCCTCGCCCTGACCAGCTCAATGTGGGCGAGCATGGCGTCAATGGTGCGGAGGAGCATCTGCCTGAGCATGTCCACAGGGGGTCCCCTGAACATCCCCCTGCTCCCCATGTACTCCTGCCTGGCGCTCCTGTACATCTGCATCGCCCTCTGGTACTTCTCCTGTGCCACCGCATACCCTCCTGACTTATGGGGTGCCTGGGGCTGGGCGCCTGCCGCAAGCACCGCTCCCGCAAGGGTGGCGAAAACTAAGAGCGCCACCATGGCGAGTGATGGAAAACCTCCAGCCTTCACACGCATCACCTCGTGATAACATTGCCCCTGAATAAATATAATGTTTCTTTTGATGGACGAAATTTAAAGCTTTATAATGCTTTATTTTGGTTTACAGCTCATAGATATCACGTCTAATGCTTTATGAAAAAGTATTTAATTGTGCCGGGAGCTATTAATTTTCATGAGGGTGCTGCTGGTTTTGCTCCTGTGCACGCCCGTGGTTATGGGGGCTGAGATATACGGCACCCTCTACAGCTGGGAGCTGGAGCCCCTGAGCAACGTGCTGGTGTGGATAAACACCACCCCCGAGCAGCAGGTGGTGGCGAGGGATGGGAGCTACTCCTTCAGCGTGCCCCCGGGGCACTACGTGCTCAGGGCGAGCTACAACTCAACCCTGCAGCTTGAGGCAGAGGAGGAGGTCACGGTGGTGGAGGAGGGGAGGTACAGGATTGACCTTATCCTCTTCCCGGTGCTGGAGGAGGAGCTGCCTGTGGGTGGGGATGAGATAGACGCCCCGGTGCCCCAGGAGAGGGGGTGGCAGATTGCCGCCATCGCCTTTGCCATCGCAGCGGGTGCCGCCGCGAGTTACCTGTGGATGAGGAGGAGGGAGAGCCAGGAGGAGCCACTGCCGGAGGAGCTGGCCGAGCTGCTGGAGCTGATAAGGAGGGAGGGTGGAAGGGTGAAGCAGAGCGAGCTCAGGAGGCTCTTGGGGTGCTCTGAAGCCAAGCTCAGCCTGATGCTTGCGGACCTGGAGCACAGGGGGAGAATCAGGAAGATACGCAAGGGCAGGGGGAACATAATCGTGCTCAGAAGGG
>WANG01000160.1 GCA_015521945.1 Candidatus Hydrothermarchaeota archaeon | reverse complement strand
CCCACGTGGGGGATGCGTGGGCTCAGGATGCGGGGGCGTACCTGAGCCTGAAGGAGAGGGTTGGAGCGGGGGGGCTGAAGTTCAGGCTGCTGGAGCGGGAGGAGGAGGTGGAGAGGGGGATGAGGTGGGCGGTGCGGGAGATGCTCCGCACGGGTACGGGGTGCTTTGCGGACTTCAGGGAGGGCGGAATTAGGGGACTGGAGATGCTCAGGAGGGCGGTTGAGCAGAGCCCGGTGAGGTGCGTTGCCCTCGGGAGGCCCGATGGAGACCCGCCGGAGAGGGTGATTGAGCACGCCCAGGGCTTCGGGGTGAGCAGCATCTCACGCTACACCCCGGAGGAGCTCGCGGAGATGCGGAGGCTTGCGGAGAGGGAGGGAAAGCTCTTCGGAGTGCACTGCTCCGAGGTGAGGGATGAGACCCTGGAGGTTCTCAGGCTTGAGCCGGATTTTGTGGTGCACCTCACCAACGCCTCGGAGGAGGGGGTTGAGGAGGTGTGCAGGCGCCGCACGCCGGTGGTGGTGTGCCCCAGAGCCAACGGGAGCTTCGCGGTGGGGCTGCCGGAGCTCAGGGAGCTGATGGAGGGCACCTTGGTAGCCCTGGGAACGGACAACGTCATGGCAAACTCCCTGAACATGCTGAGGGAGATGGAGTTCGCCTTCAAGCTCGCCAGAGGGCAGAGCAGGGATGAGAAGCTGCGCGCTGAGCTCGTGCTGCGTGCGGCAACCCTGAACGGCAGAAAGCTGCTGCGCCTGGAGAGCAATGCGGTGCAGGAGGGCAACGTGGCTGATTTTGTAATATTCCGCAACAAGTATATATATGACCCGGTACTAAGTGTTGTGCACAGGATGGAAGCCGAGGATATCAGGGGTTTTGTGATAGGCGACAGGTACGTAAGGAGGGTTTGAAGTGTACCGCAGGATACTCATACCGACGGATGGCTCTGAGGTTGCCGAGAAGGCTGCCGAGCACGGGGTGGAGCTTGCGAAGGCGCTGGGCTCCGAGGTTTACGCCCTTTACGTCATAGACATCTCCGCCTTCACCGGCATACCCGCCGAGGCTGCCTGGGAGAGCATGCGCTTTCTCCTTGAGGAGGAGGGTAAGAAGGCTCTCAATGCGGTGAAGAAGCTCTGCGAGGAGAAGGGGGTTAAGTACGAGCTCATCATGAAGGAGGGCAGGCCCGCGGAGGAGATAGTGAGCGCCGCAGAGGAGGTTGGAGCCGAGCTGATAGTGATGGGCACCTCCGGAAGGACGGGTTTAGATAGGTTTTTACTCGGTAGTGTTGCAGAGAAGGTTGTAAGGATTTCTTCTTGTCCAGTGATGGTGGTGCACAGGTAGCTTTTCAGGAGGCTTCTGCGGTGAAGGTGAAGGATGTAATGACAGGTGATGTTGTGTATGCAGAAGTTCCAGGCAGCAGCACCGACGCCCTGCAGCTTCTGCTGAAGCACAACATCTCAGGCATACCCGTGGTGAAGAGGGGTACAAAGCAGGTCGTGGGGATAGTTACGAGAACGGACTTTGCCAGGAACCCGGAGGAGGGGCAGCTTGCCCTGCTCATGACCAGGGATGTGGAGACCACCACCCCCGATGGGGACATCGTGGAGATTGCTAAGATATTCTTGGAGAAGAACTTCCGCAGGATGCCCGTGGTCACGGACTCGGAGCTCAAGGGCATCGTGACCGTGAGCGATATCGTGTGGAAGGCTATCTCAAAGATGAACATCACCGAGCCGGTGGAGAAGTACATGGACACGAAGGTGGTGGCGGTGTGGGAGGAGACGCCGCTGAAGATAGCCTACGAGATAATGCGGCTCAGCGGTGAGCGTGCCCTTCCAGTGCTGGACTCCGAGGGGAAGATGAGCGGAATCCTGGGGGAGACGGACCTGCTGAGAGCCTTTGAGGTCACAGAGAGAACCCACAAGTCCGAGCTCTCGGGGGGCACCGAGGGAGACCGCTGGGGCTGGGACTCCAAGAGCGTGGTTTACATTACCAAGAAGAGGCTGGAGCTGCCTGATAAGCCCGTGAAGGATGTCATGGTGAGGGACGTTACGGTGGTTACGAAGAGGACCAGCGTGAGCGAGTGCGCCAAGCGGATGGCGAGGCGCAGGATAGAGCAGGTGCCCGTGATAAACGCCGAGGGGGACATCACGGGCATAGTCAAGGATGTCAGCCTGCTGAGGGCGATAGTGGGATAGCATGCCGCAGGACGTTCTCCAGGATATCCTGGTGAGGCGGGGCTTCCTGTGCCCCAGCTACGAGGTATACGGCGGGGTCAGCGGGTTCTACGACTACGCCCCTCTGGGGGGCATGCTGAAGCGCAACATAGAGAACCTGTGGAGAAGGTTCTTCGTGGTTGAGGAGGGGTTCTTTGAGGTTGACACCCCCACCATAGCCCCAGAGCAGGTGTTTGTGGCTTCCGGACACGTGGAGAACTTCGCTGACCCTGTGGTGAGCTGCAGGAAGTGCGGCACCACCTACAGGGCTGACCACTTCCTGCAGGAGAAGCTGGGTGCTGAGAACCTCTCCCCAGAGCCTGAGGTGCTGCAGAGGCTGATTGAGGAGAGGGGGGTGAGGTGCAACTGCGGGGGTGAGCTGGGGGAGGTGCGCAGGTCAAGTCTGATGTTCAGCACCACCATAGGCGCCGGGGGCAGGCGCGGGTACCTTCGCCCGGAGACAGCGCAGGGGATGTTCGTGATGTTCCCCAGGCTGTACTCCTTCTACAGGAAGAAGCTGCCCTTCGGTGTGGTGCAGATAGGCAGAGCCTACAGGAACGAGATATCCCCCAGGCAGGGGCTGCTCAGGCTGAGGGAGTTCACCCAGGCGGAGGCTGAGATATTCGTTGACCCCGAGGAGAAGCGGGTGCACCCGGGGTTCGGGAGGTACGCAGGGGAGCGGCTTCGCCTGGTGCCCAGGAGCGGGGAGGTGCTGGAGCTCAGCGCCAAAGAGGCGGTTGAGAGGGGCATTCTGCCCCACGAGTTCCTGGCTTACTACATGGCGCACACCAGGCGGTTCCTGATGGAGGTGGGGATACCCGGGGAGAGAATCAGGTTCAGGCAGCACCTGAAGGATGAGATGGCACACTACGCCGAGGACTGCTGGGATGCCGAGGTGCTGACGAAGCGCTACGGGTGGGTGGAGGTGGTGGGCATCGCCGACAGAACCGACTACGACCTGCGGGCTCATGAGAGCCTGAGCGGGGTGGAGATGAGGGCTTTCAGGCAGTTCAGGGAGGCGGTTACCAAGAGGGTGATGAGGCTGGTGCCCAACATGCAGGTCCTGGGGCCGGAGTTCAGGGGGCTTGCACCCAGGATCGCCGAGGCGGTGGAGAAGCTTCCCGAGGAGGCTGCCGAGGAGTTTGAGCGCACAGGCAGGGTGGAGGTGGACGTTGAGGGGGAGAAGGTGGTGCTGGGCGAGAGGCACCTGCGCGTGGAGCGGGTGGAGCTCAGGCAGACGGGGGAGAAGTTCACGCCCCACGTCATTGAGCCCAGCTTCGGCATTGACCGCATACTCTACGCCGTTCTGGAGTGCGCCCTTGCGGAGAGGGAGGGGAAGAGGGTGCTCCGCCTCAGACCCCAGGTGGCGCCCGTGAAGGCTGCGGTGTTCCCCTTGGTGAGCCGGGAGGAGCTTGAGGAGGTGGCACTGGAGGTATTCAGGGAGATAAAGAGCCAGGGAATGCCGGCGGTTTACGATGCCTCGGACTCCATAGGCAGGAGGTACGCCAGGGTGGACGAGATAGGGGTGCCCTTCGCGGTTACCGTGGACTTTGAGAGCCTTGAGAACGGCACCGTAACCCTGAGGCACAGGGACACCGCAGAGCAGGTGCGGGTTGGTGCTAAGGAGGTGCCCGGGCTGATAAGGCGCCTCTGCGAGGGCATGAGCTGGGATGAGCTCAGGGAGAAGCTGGCAGCAGCACCCTGAAGGTTGAGCCCCTCCCGGGCTCGGATTCAACGAGTATCTCACCCTCGTGCTTCTTTATTATTGTGTGGCTCACCGCCAGCCCCAGGCCGGTGCCGCTTCCGTCCTTGGTGGTGAAGAAGGGGTCAAATATCCTGGAGAGGTGCTCCTCGGGTATCCCCGAGCCAGTGTCGGTGAAGGACACCTCAACCCTCCCCTCCCTGTAGGCTGTCTCAATGGTGAGCCTTCCCCCGGGCTTCATGGACTGGCAGGCGTTGGTGATGAGGTTGGCGAAAACCTGCTGGAGCATCACCCTGTCCCCCGCAACCTGGGGCACCTTACCAAGGCGCCGCACCACCCTCACCCCAGCCCTGCTCACGGTGTCCTCCAGGAAGGTTAGGGTCTCATCAACGAGCTCGTTCACATCCACGGGCTCAAAGTGGATTATGCCCTCCCTTGAGAGCTCAAGCAGCCCCCTTATTATCCTGGATGCCCTCTCAACCTGCTGAACTATCATGTCCGCCTCCTCCTCCCTCGCCCTGCCGGAGCGTATGTCCTCCTTGAGAAGCTGCGCAAGAAGGGAGATGTTGTTGAGGGGGTTGTTGAGCTCGTGGGCTATGCCCGTGGCGAGCACCCCTAAGGAGGCGAGCTTCTCCGAGATGATTATCTGCCTCTCCATCTGCTTGCGCTGGGTTATGTCACGCATCATCATTATGTACGCCTTTACCCTGCCCTCCTCGTCGCGCATGGGGGTCACGTTGAGCTCAACGATTACCCTCCTCCCATCCCTGGCGATTCTGTCGGTCTCGCAGGAGGTTGCGCCCCTCCGCTCCGCCTCCGCCAGGCAGCTCTGCAGCTCCTCCACCCTGTCCTCGGGTATGAGCAGGGACACGTGCCTGCCGAGCACTTCGTCCCTGGAGTACTGAAAGAGCTTCTCGGCGTGGGCGTTCCAGTAGATTATCCTGCCCTGGGAGTCGGTGCAGCATATCGCCTCGGAGACGTTCTCGGCTATGTCCGCAAGCAGCCTGAGCTTGCGCTCGGCGTTCTTGAGCTCGGTGATGTCTATCACGCTGCCCTGCACAGCCGGTCTGCCCCTGTAGGTGGTGGGCACGGAGTACACTAAAACGTCCCTGAGCTCGCCGTCCTTCCTCACGCCCCTCAGCTCCACCAGCTCGGCTCCTGCCAGGTGCATCTGCCGGAGCTCCGAGCCCTTTATAACATCACGGCTCTCCGGGGAAATCAGCTTCCTGAAGTCCATGCCGATCAGCTCTTCCCTGCGGTAGCCCGTGAGCTCGCACATGCGGGAGTTCACGAACCTGAAGGTGTTGTCCTGCAGGATGTAAACTCCCGTGAGGGAGTTCTCAATGAAGCTCCTGTACATCTCCAGCTCCTCGGGCTCGGGGAGGAGGGTGAGAAGCAGCCTGCCGCCACCCAGGGGCGCCAGAGTGAGGCGCACCCT
>WANG01000159.1 GCA_015521945.1 Candidatus Hydrothermarchaeota archaeon | reverse complement strand
GCGTCCCTGATCTCCCTCAGCATGGGGGATATAGCCTCCTCAATGGACATCTTCACAGCCACGGCCTCAAGGGGTATCCCAAGGGAAACCGCGCACTCCTCAATCTTCGCCTTCTCAGGTCCGGGGTCACCAATTGCGGCGCCCATGCCCTCGCTCACCCTTCCCGTGGGCTCACCCTCCATCTTCAGGCTCGCATCCACGGTTATTATCCTGCCCACGCTGTACCACTCGCACAGCTTCTTCACCGCATCACCCAGCTTTCCCAGGCATGCGCCAGGACCCCTTGCCTTGACCACCAGCACCCTCCTGCCCTCAAGCACCTCCTCCGAGTACACCACATCCCTCGCCACCTCCCTCCAGGAGTTCCTCATCAGCCTGGCGGCAACCAAGGGACCCACCCCGTCGCCTATGGGCTCCCCTCTGGAAATAGCCCTCACCCCCTCCATCTGCGCCCTGCCGATGCGCTTTATTATGGGCAGGTTCATCTGGAACACCATGGCAAGCTGCAGGTTCTTGGTCTTCTTCACCAGCTCCACATGGTGCCTCACCAGCTTGGCGAGCATGTTTATCCCCGTGCCCCCCTTCAGCACCCCCACCAAGTTTGCCCTAACCACCTGATCGCACTCAGGTGCCAGCTCCTCCGCAACCCTCCAGAAGCGCTCCTCAGCCCCGTCCAGCAGGTGCTCCAGCTTCCTGAGGATGCCGTAGGGGTCAAGGTCCACGGGTGGTATGAGGAAGAAGTCAAAGGTGCGCCTCACCTTGGTGAGGGTCTCCTCCCCCTTCACACCGCACATGCCCACTGCCAGCTCCGCAGCCTCCTTCGCGTACCCCTCCAGCCTCTCCGCCACCTCCTCCATGTCAGCCACCATCCTGTAGAACAGGTAGCGGGGGTATATGAGTATTAGCAGCAGGAAGAGCACCGTGAAGAGAACCTGCACACCCTGCCAGACCTGCGACCCTGCAAACATCCAACCACCTGCAGAGATTTAAATACGTTAGCGTTTATAAACCTATCATGCGCTGCTCCTTCTGAAGGTGAGGTCATGAAGCTCGGCGTCTCCTACCTGGCGTTCATGCACCGTCCCTCGGCTGAGATAGTCAGGATAGCGGGGGAGGCAGGCTTCCGGCTGCTGGAGGTGATACTGGAGGGGCACCACATCCAGCAGGTGGGCGAAGCCTCGGAGGTGGCTGAGAGCTACGGGCTTGAGCTGAGCGTGCACGCGCCCTTTGCTGACCTTAACATAGCCAGCATGAACACGAGGATAAGGGAGGAGAGCCTGCGCCAGCTTGTGGAGGCGATGGGGTATGCCAGCTCCTTAGGGGCGGAGGTGTTCACCATCCACCCCGGCAGGCTTTCACCCTACAGCATGTGGTTCCCGGAGGAGGCAAAGAGGCGCAACCTCTCAAGCATTGAGCACCTGGTGGAGCATGCTCAGGAGCACGGGCTGGTGCTGTGCATAGAGAACTCCCCCAGGTATGCGGGCGCCCTGCTGTGCGGCATTGAGGAGCTCAGGGAGGTGCTGGAGAGCTTCACCTCCTCCGAGCTTTCCCTTACCCTGGACGTGGGTCATGCACGCACCTGCGGGGACGTGCTGGAGTACCTCACCACCTTGCGCTCCAGGGTGTGCAACGTGCACCTGCATGACAACACTGGCTCTGAGGACGAGCACCTTGCGGTTGGAGATGGGTGCATAGACTTCGGCAGGCTGCTCAGGGCGCTGAACGCCACCTACAGGGGTGGAGTCATAATAGAGTGCCACAGGGAGAGGGACGTCTTCAGGAGCAGGGATGCCATAATGCGGCTGCTCTCAGGATAGCTGCTCCTTTATGCTCCTCGCAAGCTTCTCCCCTATCCCCGGGATGGCGGCTATTTCCTGGGTGCTCGCGCTGCGCAGCTCCTCTATGCTGCCGAAGCGTGAGTGCAGCAGTCTCGCCCTGCGCCTGCCCACGTTCCTTATGCTCACGAAGGGTATCAGCTCCTCCCTGACCCCGTACCTCATCCTGAGCCTCAGGCGCTCTATCTCATCAACCCGCCCGCTTCCCAGGAGCCTGCCCATCTCCCGCATCGCGTACAGCAGCCACTCGGCGAGCTCCACCCTGGTGTGCACGTCTCCCGGGGCGAGGCTGTACCTCTCAAGCAGGTACTCCTCCCCCCTCTCCTCCACCCAGTCCAGCAGGAACATGGCGGTCTTCAGCTCCGAGAGGAAGTGCTCCAGGGCGTACCCGTAGTCCGGCAGGGGGTAGAGGAGCAGGTGCTGCACCTCCAGAGCCTTTGCCAGGTACTCCTCAGCCTCCCCCTTGCGCAGGTACAGGCTGCCGAGCTCGGTGCACCTGCTCACCGCATGCAGGTAGGAGAGCTCGCAGGTCTCCCGGTGCTCCGCCTCCCTCAGGGCATGGCACAGCTCGCTGGCGCTCAGCGGGTCTATGTAGAGCTGGCTCACCCTCCTCCCCAGCACAGTGGTCTCAAGCTCCTCTCCTGCCCGGTGCACGAAGCCCTCGCCGGCGAGGAAGGTGACCACCCGCTCAAGCGCCGCCCTGAGGCTCTCCGCGCCCTGCTGGTGCCCGTAGAAGGTCTGCTCAAAGAACTCCATGAGCTCCTGCATGCTACCCGCTCCCGAGGCTATGGTGGAGAGCACGTGCATCCGCAGCGCTGGCAGGGCACCCAGGCGGGAGTAAACGGGCTCCGCCTCGGCGTGGATGTACCTGCGCTCCAGCTCCTCGGCCTCCTCCTCGGACCTCGCTATGAGCACGGCCTCGCCGATGGTGTCATACCCGGGCCTCCCCGCCCTGCCCATCATCTGCTTCACCTCCATCACGGGAAGCTCCACGTACCCCAGCCCCGCCTCGTACCTGCGGTGCTGGCGCAGAATCACCCGCCTGGCTGGCAGGTTCACCCCCGCAGCAAGGGTGGGGGTGGCGCACAGCACCCTTATCAGCCCCTCCCTGAAGCCCCTCTCAATCAGCGCCCTCTGCTCAGGAGCCAGCCCGGCGTGGTGGAAGGCTGCGCCACCCCGCACGGCGCTGGCGAGGCGCCTGCACACCTTGGTGGGCTCCTGCAGCACGCCCTCAACCCTCTCCGCAAGCTCCTCCAGCGCCTCCTCAAGCCTCAGTCGCTTCCCCAGCACCTTACCGCACCTCTCGGCGAAGCTCTCCGCAGACCTGCGGGTGTTGAGGAAAACCAGCGCCTGTGCCCCCTGCTCTGCGGCATCCACCGCCAGGCCGAGGGCATCATCCCCGTTCATTCGCTTCACCCTGAGCACCCTCCCGTCGGTGAAGCGCACCTTTCCGGAGACGCACACCCCCGGCAGGAGCCTCACGGGGCGCCACTGGCTCACCACCAGCTCGGCGTTCAGCCACCTCGCAATCTCCTCGGCGTTGCCCACGGTGGCGCTCAGGGCGAGTATTCTGGCGTGCCTCTTCAGCCTCGCCAAGGTAACCTCAAGGGTTGGGCCCCTGGTGGAGTCGTTCAGCAGGTGCACCTCGTCAGCCACCACCACCCTCACCTCCCCCAGCCACCTCGCACCGTGCCTGAGCAGGGAGTCAGCCTTCTCGCTGGTGCACACCACGATATCGGCATGCTTCAGGTTCTCATCGGAGGCGTCGTAGTCCCCGGTTGAGGCTGCAACCTCTATCCCGAGCCTTCTGTAGGCGCTGAAGTCCGCAACCTTCTCGGCTGCGAGGGCTCGCAGGGGGACGATGTACATGCACTTGCCCCCCTGCTCCATCAGGCTCTTCATCATCACCAGCTCCGCCAGCAGGGTCTTGCCGCTGGCGGTTGGCACCGCTATAACGAAGTTCCTCTCAAGCCTCAGCAGCCCCCTCTCCACCGCCTCCCTCTGGGGCGGAAACAGCTCCTCCACCCCCCGCTCCCTCAGCAGCCTGAGCACCTCCTCCGCCACCCCGTGCTCTGCAAGCTCCTCAACCCTCATTCCCTCAACCACCTAAAGCAGCCTCAGCTCACCCGTAATCCTGTCCACCTGCTCAGCGGGTGCAGGACCAACCGCAACCGCGGTCACCGTTCCTGGGGGAAGCTGGGTAAGCCCCGCGTCCCTGACTATGAAGCAGGGCAGCCCCATGGCGGAGGCGCGTGCGTACACCTCCTGAAGCTGGCGCAGGCTCTCCCCCCTGAGCACCACCTTCTTCTCCCCGGCACGCTTCCACTCCCTGTACCACTCCTCAGCCCTTCGCATCGCCACCTCCGCCGCTCCCAGGCTGGCGTGTGCCACCTGGGCGCAGGTCTTTCCCCTGCCCATCTTCAGGTCAGTCCTCACCACAATGCACTGCTTGAACTCCATATGGGTGCATCTCCGTAAAAGAGTGAACGCCAGGCGTCTAAATATTATGCGCAAACTATATATAAAGGGGTGCCCAAAAATCTTATTTAAGGTGCTGTGGGCATGCCTTCACGGGTTAAGAAGTCAGGTTCACATCCAACCGTGCTGGTTGTTGACGACGACCCCGACGTTGCTCTCCTTATGAGCAGGCTTCTCACACGCAGGGGATGCAAGGTGGTGTGCTCCCTCAGCGGGGAGGATGCCCTACAGAAGGTAAAGCACCTGAAGCCGGATATAATATTTATGGACATAATGATGCCCACCATGAACGGGTGGGAGTGCGCCAAGGCGATAAAGGAGGACGAGGAGACCTGCGGGATACCCATAATAATGATATCCGTCAGGAAGGACCCCGAGGACATTGAGCGCAGCCTGAAGTACGCCCACGCCGACGAGCACATAACCAAGCCCATTCGCTTTGAGAAGATTTACGAGGCGATAGAGAGGTACACTCAGGCTTCCTGAGCGAAGAGGCAGGTGTGGCTCACCCTGCTCACCCTGACCCTTAGGAAGTCTCCGAGCTCTGCGCTTTCGCCTCTGAGCACCACCTGGCGGTAGGCGCTGTTTCTCGCCAGCAGGGTTCCGTTCTTCCCGTGCTTGGTCACCAGCACCTCCATGCTCCTCCCCAAGTACCTGCGGTTTCTCTCAAGGGCTATGCGCCGCATTAGAGAGGTGAGCCTTCTGGAGCGCTCCTTCACCACGCCCCCCCTGAGAGGGCGCAGCCTCGCCGCCTCCGTGCCGGGGCGGGGTGAGAACCTGGTGATGTTCAGAATCTCGGGCTTCAGCTCCTCAATCAGCCTGCGGGTGAGCTCAAACTCCCGCTCCCCCTCCGTGGGGTACCCCACGATAACGTCGGTAGAGAGGGTGCTCTCCGGGAACCTGCGCCTGAACTCCTCCACCAGCTCCACGAAGTCCTCCACCCTGTACCCCCTGCGCATGTGCTCCAGCACCTCGTTGCTCCCGCTCTGCACCGGCATGTGCAGGAACCTGTACACCTTCCTGCTATCGTAGGCATCCAGCAGCTCATCAAACACCTCCCCGGCGTAGGCGGGGTTCATCATCCCCACCCTTATCCTGAACTCCCCCTCTATGTCGGTGAGCGTTCCCAGAAGCTCGGGCAGGGAGGTGCCTATGTCTCTTCCGTACACGGCGGTGTCCTGGGAGGTGAGCTGTATCTCCCTGTACCCCTGCTCCAGCGCCTGCTCCACCTCCCTGCGTATGCTCTCGGGGTGAAAGCTGCGCAGCCTCCCCCTGGCTCTCTTGGTTATGCAGTAGGTGCACCTCCCAAGGCACCCCTCGGATATCGCAACTATGGCGATGGCGCTATCACCATGCCTGAGCTTCGGCATCTCTGGGCGCACCGCTGGAGCGCTGGCGGCGGCAGGCTTACCCTCAAGCACCTCCTCCACCTGGGCGAGCCTCGCCGGGGGAAGCACGGCATCGGCACCCGCAGCAGCCGCAGCCTCTGGATTGGCTGCAGCGAGGCATCCGGCGAGCACCACCCTCCTGCCGCAGCGCTTGTGGTGCCGCACCTCCTTCAGCACCTTCCTCTCGGTGGTCTCCACCACGGCGCAGGAGTTCACCACCACGGCGTCGCACTTCTCAGGAGAATCCACCACCTGGTGCCTTCTGGCGACTAACGCCCTGAGAACCTCGGTATCCCCCTGGTTCATGGTGCACCCGTAGGTTGAGAAGTATACCCTCACGCAGTGCTGGAGGCATGCTAACATGCTCAATCCTGCACCGCTCTTAGCGCCTCCGCGAAGCCGAGCTTTCCCGTGTATAGAGCCGAGCCCAGCACCGCACCCCTGGCGCCCAGGCTCTTGAGCAGCCTCAGGTCCTCACCCGAGGCTATGCCTCCCGCCACTATCACCCCCGCCTCCGTTGCCCCGAGCACCTCCCTCACACCCTCAGCGTCCACCCCCTGCATTCTCCCCTCCACGTGCACGCAGGTGAAGAGCACCTCATCCACGTACTCCCCCACCTGCGCCGCAAGCTGCGGGGCGGTTACCCCTGTGCTCCTCTGCCACCCCCGCACCACCACCCTCTTCCCCTTAGCATCAACCGCCGCTATAACCCTGTCGGAGCCCCAGGTACGGGAGAGCTCCTCCAGCAGGCTCCTGTTCTCCACCGCTGCGGTGCCCACTATAACCTTCGCAGCCCCCGCCTCAAGCACCGCCTCAGCCTCCTCCCTGCTCCTTATGCCCCCGCCCACCTGCACCGGAATGTCCACCTCCCTGAGAATCCGCTTCACCAGCCCCCTGTTCTCTCTGCTCCCGTGTATCGCAGCATCCAGGTCAACCAAGTGGAGCCTCTTCGCCCCCTGCTCCACCCAGTGAAGCGCCACCCTCAGGGGGTCCTCCAGCTCCACCAGCTTGCGCTCCAGCCTTCCGCCGACGAGCTGCACGCACCTGCCCCGGCTTATGTCCACCGCGGGTATGACCAGGAAGCTCATTCAATTATCCTCTCTATGGGGAGAACCAGTATGTCCCTCGCTCCCAGCTTCTTCACCCTGTTTATCAGGGAGTAAACCTCGCTCTCATCCACCACGGCGTTCACAGCGTACATAGGCTCCTCCGAAGCCACCTCTGCCACCGTTGGACCCGCCATCCCCGGCATAGCCTTCTTCACCTCCTCCAGCGCCTGCTTGGGCACGTTCATCATCACCAGCTTCTTGCGCTTCGCCGCCAGCACGCTTGAGAAGGCGGTTACCACCTCCTCAACCTTCTCCTGCTTGGCTCTCACCGCCTCCCTGTTGCCTATCAGGTATGCGGAGGTCTCCAGCACCGTCTCAACCTCAACCAGCTTGTTCATCTTCAGGCTGGTGCCCGTGCTCACCAGGTCAACGATGGTCTCCGCAAGCCCGATGTGGGGGGCAATCTCGCAGGCACCCGAGAGGGGCACAACCTTCACCTCAACTCCCCGCTCCCTGAAGAACCTCTTTGAGATGTTGGGAAACTCGGTTGCCACCCTGGTGCCCTGGGGCAGCTCCTCCACCCTACTTATGCCCGAGTTCTCGGGGACGGCAAGCACTAAGCGAGCCCTCCCGAAGTCCAGGTTCAGGAGCAGCTCCACCTCGTACCCCGACTCCACCACCACGTCGTACCCGGTTATACCCAGGTCAGCCACACCCTCCGCGACCAGCTCTGGTATGTCAATGGCTCGCACCAGCAGCACCTGTATCCCGGGGTCGCTGGTGCCCGCGAACAGCCTGCGCCCGTCGGTGAGCACGGCTATGCCGGCGCGGTTCATCAGCTGTATCGCCGGCTCGTGCAGCCTGCCCTTGTTTGGCACCGCAATCTTTATCATTTACCTTGCCTCAGGGTGATGGTATGGATGTGATAATAAAAGGCGGCACCGTAGTCACAATGGATAGAGGGCGGGAGATATTAAAAAACTTTTCCATAGGCGTTGAGGACGGCAGGATAGCCGAGGTGGCGGAGAAAATACCGGGAGAGGCTGACTTTGTCATAGATGCCCGGGGAAAGGTGGTCATACCCGGGCTGATAAACACCCACACCCATGCGGCGATGACCCTCTTCCGGGGCTCCGCGGATGACCTTCCCCTTCACAGGTGGCTGCAGGAGGAGATCTGGCCCGTGGAGGCGAAGCTGAAGCCCCAGCACGTGTACGCGGGCTCGCTGCTCGCATGCCTTGAGATGCTTACCTCGGGGATAACCTGCTTCAACGACATGTACTTCTACTTGGACGAGGTGGCGAGGGCTGCGGAGGAGGCGGGCATGCGCGCTGTGCTCTCCTATCCCCTGCTGGACGTGGCGGGGGAGGAGCAGGGAAGGGAGCTCCTTAGGCTGGCGGAGGAGGGTCTCAGGAGGTTCGGGGGAAGCGAGCTGGTGAGGGTGTTTGTCGGACCCCACGCCCCCTACACCTGCTCGGAGGAGCTGCTCCTCAGGGCGAAGGAGCTGGCGGAGAGGTACGGCACCGGGATACACATCCACGTCTCGGAGACGGAGGAGGAGGTGGAGCGCTTCGTCAGGGAGAAGGGGATGCGCCCCGTTGAGTACCTGGAGAGCATAGGCTTCCTCTCGGAGAGGGTGCTCATGGCTCACGGTGTGCACCTGAGCAGGCGGGAGCAGGAGCTGGTCAGCGCCAGGGGGGCGAAGATATCCCACAACCCCGTGAGCAACATGAAGCTCGGCGCGGGAATCGCCCCGGTGGCAGATTACATTAAAGCGGGGATAACCGTTGCCCTGGGCACGGACGGCGCAGCCAGCAACAACGTGCTGGACCTGTTTCAGGAGATGAAGGCGTGCGCCCTGCTGCAGAAGGTGAGCAGGCAGGATGCTGCTGCGCTTCCTGCCTGGGAGGCTCTCAGGCTTGCCACCGTCAACGGAGCCCTGGCTCTGGGCATGCCCGAGCTGGGGGTTATACGCCCGGGAGCGGTTGCCGACATAGCGGTGGTGGACATGCGGAGGCCCCACCTCACCCCCCTGTCCAACCCCGTCTCCCACCTGGTCTATGCAGCCAGGGGGGAGGATGTCACCGATGTGCTGGTGAACGGCAGGGTGGTGGTGCAGGACGGCAGGTGCAGAACCCTTGACGCGGAGGAGGTGGAGAGGTTCGCGGTCAGGGAGGCGGTGGAGCTCTTTGAGAGCGCCGGCAGGGGGGACAGGCTACCCCTCGCCGAGGAAGTGCCTTAGCCTGAGTAACGCCTGCTTCTTCTCCCTCCTGCCCACCCTCGCCTCTTCCAGCGCTTCCCTGAGGATGCCTATGCTCCTGTCGTAGGTGCGCCTGTCCACCGGGTAGGGGGTGCCGTCCTTGCCCCCGTGGGCGAAGGAGTACTTCACTGGGTCCTGCCAGTCTGCAGGGGTGCCGTAGATGAGCTCAGCCAGCAGGGCGAGGGCACGCAGGGTCCTGCCCCCCACCCCCGGCAGCCCCACAAGCTCCTCGTAGCTCTCCGGCTGAATCTCGTGCAGCCTGGCGAGGGCGCGCCAGGAGCGCTCGCTTATGTCCACCCTGCTCACCATGTGCCGCGCCGGCAGCCTGAGCTCCGGCTCCAGAAGGCTCCGCTGCCCCTGGGCTAACCTTCTGAGCCTCGCCGGGTTCTCTTCCAGCAGCTCAAGGCTCGCCCTCCTCACCTCCTCCGAGGACTCAGACACCAAGTTGAGAGCCCTCTGCTCCACCCGCTGGGCTGAGATTCCGGTGTGGGGCTCGCAGGTGAAGCTCTCAAGCTCCTCGCTGTGCCAGTGGTACCGTCTGGCGTACCTGTCCTTCATCCCCTGCTGCACCACGCACCACTCGCCTGAGAGGGTGAATACCATGGTGTGGTGGTAGAGCTGGTATCCGTCCTGAACACAGCCTGCGTCCACCTTGAAGCTGAGCCGGCTCGCCCTTATCAGCTCCTCCGCAAGCTCCTCCTCACCAGCCCTCGCGCACGCCTCCCTGAGCTCCTCGGGGGTTCTAATCCCCCTGCTGCCCTTGCCCCCAGCCACGCCCACCCCGTGCTTCTCGGGGGATAGCGCCTCCTTCAGCGCCCCCATGGTCGTGGTTGTGGTGCCCGAGGAGTGCCAGTCAAACCCTATGGCGCAGGAGAACGCCTGAAACCAGTGGGGTGAGCTCAGCCGGCGAAGAAGCTCAGCCTCCCCGTACTCCTCTATGATGTGCTCGGCTATGGCTCCGGAGAGCTTTACCATCCTGCTGAAAAGCCAGCGGGGGGCTTTTCCAGTGTGCAGGGGCAGGTCGGCGGTGCCCGAGAGCCTCATGCTTTTGAGAGCAAAGGCTAACGTGTTCCCGGGATGCAATTTAGTAACGTGTGGTTATTAAAAAATTTTCTGTTGTTATCTCCCTGCTATTCCTGCTGGAGGAGGTGAGCATGAGCAGGGAGATACTTAAAATAATCTCCGGCGTAGTGCTCGTGCTGCTCGGGGTGCTCTGGTACTTCGTGAGGATACCGGTGCTCAGTGACGTGCTCGGCTCTGGAGATGTGGTGCCCTTCTGGCGTGCGCTGCTGCTGGTGTTCGCGGCGGTTTTCGGAGTCACCCTGCTGCTTGCGGGGGCGGTTATCGCCTGGCTTGGGTATGATGACTACAGGGAGAAGTCCCTGCAGTAGGCAGATACAGTAAAGATTGCAATTGATACTTAAGGTAACACAAAGTAGAAAAATGCGCAGCGATGAGCTTCTGGATATCTTGGGCAACAGCACGAGGCGTGAGATTATCAGGCTGGTAAGTCAGAAGCCCAGGTGTCTTTCAGAGCTGAGCAGGGAGACGGGTGTGGAGAAGATGGCGCTCTCAAGGCATCTGGAGTACATGACGCGTGCAAAGATACTCACCGTAGAAGAGGAGAGGAACACCAGGGGCAGACCCAGGAAGTACTACGAGATAGCGGATGCCATAACCCTGAGGGTCAGCATATCACCCACCGAGTTCTCCACGAAGCTCAGCCGGCGCTCTACCCGCCCGGCGGATGCCTCCGAGCACGCCGGGAGGTTAGCCAGGCACGCCTTCCGCATCCGTGACCCTGTGAGCAGGCTTTCGGCGCTTTCGGAGATAGCCGAGGAGCTCATCAGGGAGAGGGAGTACCACGAGGAGTGCCTGGCGAGGGTTGAGGACCTGCTTGAGGAGGTCAGAGTGCTCAAGAGCCAGACCATGAGCGAGCTTGACCTCTACGGTTCGGAGGAGCCTCTGCTTCTCAGGCTAACCTCTTCACACCCAGGTGAGAGGTAGTTCCTTAACTCTCTGCGGAGGTGATGAGATGGGCGAAGTGAGAGTGGCAATAGCAGGAGTTGGAAACTGCACATCCTCCTTGGTGCAGGGGGTTGAGTACTACAAGGATGTTGAGGATGGGGAGTCTGTGCCAGGGCTGATGCACGTGAACTTCGGTGGCTACCACATCAGGGACATAAAGTTCGTCGCAGCCTTTGATGTGAATGCCAACAAGGTGGGCAAGGACCTGAGCGAGGCGATATTCGCTGAGCCCAACTGCGCCCTCAAGTTCTGCGATGTTCCAGAGCTTGGCGTGGAGGTTCTCAGGGGTCCAACGCTGGACGGTGTGGGCAAGTACCTCAGGGAGGCTTTCCCCCTGAGCGACGAGGAGCCCGTTGATGTGGCTGAGGTGCTGGAGGAGACCAAGGCGGACGTGCTGGTGAACTTCCTGCCGGTGGGCAGCGCCGAGGCTACCAGGTACTACGCCCAGGCTGCCATAGACGCTGGGTGTGGATTCGTCAACTGCATACCAGAGTTCATAGCCAGCGACAAGCACTGGGCTGAGAAGTTCACCCGCGCGGGGCTCCCGGTGGCGGGCGACGACATAAAGAGCCAGGTGGGTGCCACCATACTGCACCGCACGCTGATGCAGCTGCTGAAGGACAGGGGCGTTGAGGTGGTGGAGACCTACCAGCTGAACATCGGGGGCAACACCGACTTCCTGAACATGCTGCAGGAGAGCAGGCTGAAGTCAAAGCGCATAAGCAAGACCGAGGCGGTGACCAGCGTGGTGGGGTATGACATACCCACCAGGATAGGTCCCAGCGACTACGTGCCCTTCCTGAACGACAACAAGCAGGCGTTCATCTACGTGAAGGGCAGGAAGTTCGGTGATACCCCCATAACCATACAGGTGCACCTGTCGGTGGAGGACTCGCCCAACAGCGCCGGCGTGGCGGTGGATGCGATAAGGGCGGTGAAGCTCGCCCTGGACAACGGCATAGCGGGACCCTTAGAGGGTGTGAGCGCGTACTTCTTCAAGCACCCGCCGGTGCAGTATCCTGATGTGGTCGCCAAGCAGATGGTGGAGGAGTTCATAGCCGAGAACTCGCGTGCCAGAATAGCCCCCGAGATACCTGTCAACGAGCGATGAAGGCGGTTGTGCTTGCCGCTGGAAGGGGCGAGCGCCTTCGCTCCTCCACCCCCAAACCCCTTGTGAGGCTCTTCGGGGTCGCGCTCATTGACAGGGTGATTGAGAACCTCAGAAGCGCCGGAGTGTCCGAGATAGTGGTGGTGTGCAGCCACCCCGAGGTTGAGCGGCACGTTGCAGGCAGGGCGAGGGTGGTCAGGAACGAGCACGTGGAGCGTGGAGGCGGGTACTCGCTGCTGCTCGGTGCAAGGGCGCTGAGGGGCGAGGGCTTCCTGCTGGTGATGAGCGACCACGTGTTTGAGCGTGAGATACTCACCAGGCTCATCGCCTCCAGACCCGAGTGCACCACCCTGTGCACGGATTCGGCGCTTGAGGGCAGGGACGTGGAGGAGGCCACCAAGGCGCTGGTGGACTCTGGGGTGGTGGTTGACCTGGGCAAGCAGATACGGCGCTTCAACGCCCTTGATACGGGTGTCTTCTACTGCACCCCGGAGGTGCTGGAGGTGGCGGAGAGCTTCAGGGGCAGGTTCTCGGTTACGGATGTGATGCTGAAGCTTGCCCAGGATGGCAGGCTCAGGGCGCTTGATGTCACGGGGTGCTACTGGCGGGATATAGACACCCGGGAGGACCTCAGGCAGGCTGAGCGTGAGCTTCTGGAGAGGCTGGTCAAGCCCAGCGATGGGTACGTGTCAAGGTACATAAACAGGAAGCTCTCGGTCCCCCTGAGCAGGGTGCTGGTGGGCACCCCGGTTACCCCCAATGCCATATCCGTCTTCAGCTTCCTGCTGTGTGTCGCCTCCGGAGTTGGGTTTGCCCTCTCAAAGCCCCTCCTGGGAGGGGTGCTCGCCCAGGTGTCGTCGGTGATTGACGGGTGCGACGGGGAGGTGGCGAGGCTGAGGGGGAGAGCCTCAAGCTTCGGGGCTTACTTTGACTCCCTGCTGGACAGGTATGGGGATATGGTGGTGATAGCCGGGATGATAGCCGCATCACCCGCCCAGAACTGGATTCCAGGAGTGCTCGCAATAGCCGGGTGCTACTCCATAAGCTACACCTCCGCCAAGCACGAGCTCTACCGCATTCCCGTGAGCTCGGCAGGGAGGCTGATGCAGCGCGACATGAGGCTTTTCCTGATATTCCTGGGCGGAGTCCTGGGAGCGGTGTACCAGACGCTGCTGGTGCTGGCGGTGCTCGCTAACGCCGTGGCGCTGCTGAGGCTGTACCAGGCTAAAGGAGGTGGTAGAAGTGAAGGAGGTGAGGCTGAAGGTAAGGGAGAGGGTGCTTGAGAGCACGGCGTCCCTCTGCCCCGAGTGCCTCAGGCTGGTAGGGGCAGAGGTTTTTGAGAGGGGAGGGAAGGTGTACATTCGCAAGAGCTGCCCGGAGCACGGCACCTTTGAGGACGTGTACTGGGGCAGCTACGAGCTCTACGAGAGGGCGAAGCGCTACGCCCACGACGGGAAGAGGTTTGAGAACCCCAGGACGAAGCTTGAGAGGTGCCCCTTCTCCTGCGGTCCCTGTGAGGCTCATCTGTCTCACACCGCTCTTGCCAACCTTGTGGTCACCAACCGGTGCAACCTGAGCTGCTGGTACTGCTTCTACTACTCCGACAGGGTGGGGTACGTTTACGAGCCGTCCCTGGAGGACATTGAGAGGATGCTGCGCTACCTGCGCTCCCAGAGGCCAGTGCCCTGCAATGCCCTGCAGCTCACTGGGGGTGAGCCCACCCTGAGGAGGGATATAGTTGAGATAGTGAGGATTGCCAAGCGCTTAGGCTTCGGGCATGTGCAGCTCAACACCAACGGCATCCGGCTGGCTGAGGACAGGGAGCTCGCCAAGAGAATCGCCGAGGCTGGTGCTGGAACGGTTTACATGAGCTTTGACGGCGTGACCCCCGAGACCAACCGGAAGAACCACAGGTACGTGCCGGGGATACTGGAGAACGCCAGGTACGCGGGCATGCAGCTGGTGCTGGTGCCCACGGTGATAAGGAGCAGCAACATGCACGAGCTGGGTGAGATTGTTGAGTTTGCCTCCAGGAACATAGACGTGGTGCGGGGTGTGAACTTCCAGCCGGTCTCCCTCGTGGGCAGGATGCCCCGGGAGGAGAGGCTCAGGCACAGGGTTACCATCCCGGACGTGATTCTCGCCTTAGAGGAGCAGACCTCCGGGGAGATATCAAGGTACGACTTCTACCCCGTGCCGAGCATAACCGCGGTCACCCACGTGGTTGAGGCGCTCACCGGCAGACCCCAGTACGAGCTCAGCACCCACTTCGCCTGCGGCATGGCAACGTACGTGTTCAGGGACGGAGAGCGCCTGGTGCCCATAACCAGGTTCATAGACATTGAGGGGCTGCTGGAGTACCTGAATGAGAGCTCGGTGAGGCTTGAAGGTGCGAGCGTGGTTGAGAGGCTCAGGGTGCTTGCAGGGGTGAGGAAGTTCGTGGATTCCAAGGCGGCGCCGAAGGGGCTGAAGGTGCACGCCCTGCTCTTCAACGCCCTTGTGAGGCACAACTACAGGGCGCTGGCGAAGTTCCACCACTCCAGCCTGTTCATAGGGATGATGCACTTCATGGACCTGTACAACTACGATGTTGAGAGGGTCAAGAGGTGCGCCATCCACTACGTTACCCCCGACCTGCGTGCGGTGCCCTTCTGCGCCTTCAACGTGCTGCCGGAGCACTACAGGGAGGCGATGCAGAGGAGCTACTCCGGGTGATTTCCGTCGTCAACCTCGGTGCAGGGGCTATGCGTGTGGGAATTGTGAGCGACACCCACGTTTACGACAGAGCCGAGGAGCTCGGCAGCGAGGTGCTGGAGGCTTTCAGGAGGCACGGGGTTGAGCTCATCCTGCATGCTGGAGACCTCACCTCCACGGACGTGATTGAGGAGCTGCGGGAGGTTGCGGAGGTGGTGGCGGTGCAGGGGAACATGGACGCCTACTACGGCACCTCCCTGCCCCTCAGGGAGGTGCTCACCCTGGGCAGGCACAGGGTGCTCCTGTTCCACGGGAGCGGCATATACCCACGTGGCAACCCCGAGAAGCTCGCATACCTTGCGAAGGAGCACGGATGCGGGGTGGTGGTTACGGGGCACACCCACAGGGCGGCACTGGTGGAGATGGGAGGGGTGAGGATAATCAACCCGGGAAGCCCGACCAACCCCAGGGGAGGGTATCCAAGCGTTGCTATAGCGGATTTCGGGGACTCCGTGAGGGTTGAGCTCCTGAGGGTTTAGGAGCCTTTTGCCCACCATTAAGCCAGCACGCACCGCCTGAGCCGGTCCCGCTGCTCCTGGGAAGCCTGCACCCGCATCAGCAGGAGAAGATTTATATACTTCCCATCAGATAAAAGACAGAAAGAGGCTGAGCGCGCATGGGAGTTTCCATAACCATTGCGTCCGGTAAAGGCGGTGTTGGCAAGACGATGCTCACCAGCAACGTGGGGATAGCTCTTGCGCAGTTTGGCAGAGATGTGACGATACTTGATGCAGATATTGAGATGGCGAACCTTGAGCTTCACCTCGGCATGGAGGGGATGAACGTAACCCTTCACGACGTCCTCTCGGGGGAGAGGGACATCTCCGAGGCGGTGTACGAGGGTCCCGAGGGTGTCAAGGTGGTGCCCGCCGGGATAAGCCTTGACGGTCTCAGGAAGGCGGACCCCGAGAAGCTTGAAGCCGTGCTCACCAAGCTCCTGGGAGACACCGAAATCCTGCTCATAGACGCGCCCGCAGGGCTTGGGAGGTCCGTTGTGGCGGCGCTCGCTGCAGGGGAGCAGCTCATGCTGGTGGCAAACCCCGAGATATCCTCAATGAGCGACGCCCTGAAGACGGAGATGGTGGCGAAGAAGCTGGGGTGCAACGTCCTCGGGGTTGTGCTCAACCGCGTGGGCTTTGACAGGAGCGACCTCACGGTGCACGAGGTTGAGGTCATACTTGAAGCCAAGGTTTTAGCCACCATACCCGAAGACCCCGAGGTGAGGCGCAGCACCGCCTACGGCGTGCCGGTGGTGCTCTGGAAGCCCGACTCCCCCGCGGCGGTTGCCATAAAGAAGCTCGCCGCAGACCTCATAGGTGAGGAGTACGTCCCGCCCGCGCCCAAGAAGGGCAGCTTCATGCGGCGTCTCATACGGGGGCTCTTCGGAGGGGTATGATTGGTAATCATAATCCTGTACATCCTGCTGTTCCTCAGCGTGCTCTTCAACGTGCTGCTGCTCTTCAGGATAAAGTACCTCAGGGACGACATACTTGAGATTCGCAGAAGCGTGGAGCTCTCCCAGGAGGAGCTTGAGCAGCTCAAGAGCAGGCTAATGCGCATAAAGGAGGAGATGAGCGGCTACTAACCCCTCCTGATAAACCTCAGCACCTTCTCCATCAGGGACTCCGGAGGCGGGCGGTAGCGCCTGCCTATGAGCTCGGCGGCAAGCCTCATGAGCTCCTTGGAGGGCTGGGAGTGGGGGTACCTGAGCACGAAGGGCTCCTCGTGGGCGAGCGCCTCCTTCACCGCGTCATCCTCCCTCAGCATCGCCACCACGTCCAAGTCAAGGGTGTTCTCCACCTCGTGGACGCTGAGCTCCCTCTTCTTCCCCTCCACCATGTTCATCACCGCCCCTATGGGCTTGGCACCCATGCGCTCTGCCAGGAGCTTCATCTTCAGGGCGTCGGAGACGCTTGAGACCTGGGGCGTGGTTACTATGAGCACCTCCTGCCCCTCATCCATTACCATCGCCGCGTCCCTGCCGGCGGGTGCGTCTATCACGAGGAGCTCAATCTCCTTGGGAATCTCCCGCAGGGAGGCTTTGAGCATCTCCATGTTCTCCTCGTTGAACCCGTCAAGGGTTATGCCAGCCGGGATAATCTTCACGCCCTCGGGACCCTCGTACATCACGTCCCTCAGCTCCAGCCTCCCCCTGAGCACATCTATGAGCGCCACGGGCGGGTTCTTCAGCCCGAGGATTATCTCCAGGTTTGCCATCACCACATCAGCGTCCAGCACCGCCGTGCTCTTGCCGTACCACGCAAAGGAAACCGCCAGGTTGGCGGCTATTGTGGTCTTCCCCACACCGCCCTTGCCGGAGGCAACCACGATTACCCGGGTCATCCTCCCACCCTTCTCAGCGCCTCAATTCCGGGAAGCTTCTCGCAGGCGAGGAAGAGCAGCATCGCCTTGCCGCCCGTGCTTATGAAGGATATCCTGTCCTTCAGGTTCAGCCTCGCCGCAATAGATGCCAGATGCCCGCCGCCGATAACCGTGAACCCCCTGCAGGAGCTCATGGCTTTCAGCAGCTCCTCGCTGCCCAGGGCAAACTCCTGAAGCTCAAACATGCCCGCAGGTCCGTTTGCCGCCACCACGGCAGCCTCCCTTATTATGCCCGAGTACTCGGCTATGGTCTCTATGCCTATGTCCATTATGCGCAGGTTGGGTATCCTCTCAACCCCCGCCTCCGCCCTCGCTCCGTCCCTGCTGAACGCCACATCTTTGGGCAGGTGCATCCTCTCCCCGTACTTCTCAAGGAGCCTCCTTGCGTCCTCCACCAGCCCCAGGAAGCCCTTCTCCTCCAGCGCCCTCCGGTTCACCTCGCCTATCTCCACCCCGCTGGCGAGGAGGAGCAGGTTTCCCACCATCCCGCTGGTCAGCACGTGGTCGGCGATGTTCCTGCTGAGCAGCTTCTCCATCACCCTCAGGGAGTCCTTCACCTTTGCCCCTCCGAAGCAGAACACCTTCGGCCTGGCATCGCTCTTTATCACCCTGCTGAGGTTCTCCACCTCCCTCTCCATGAGCTTGCCCGCGTAGCTCGGAAGCACCTCCGGGAAAGCCACAACGCTCGGCTGGGCTCTGTGCGCCACCGCGAAGGCGTCATTCACGAAGGCATCAACGTAGGATGAGAGCTTCCTCACCAAGTTGGTCTTCGCCTGCAGCCTCGGGGGCTTGCGCTTCACCTCCTCCACCACCTCCTCGCTGCAGAAGCGCACGTTCTCCAGCAGCAGCACCTCACCCCTCCTCAGCCTCCTTATCTCCTCCCTCGCCGCCCTCCCGAAGACATCGTCAACGTAGTAAACCTCCCTGTCAATCAGCTCCCCGAACCTGCGGGAGTGCTCCTCCAGGGTCGTGAAGTCCTCAAGCCCCGGTCTGCTCTGGTGCGCCAGCAGCACGAGCCTTGCGGAGTCCAGGGCTTCAATCGTGGGCAGGTGGCTCCTTATCCTGGTGTCGTCAAGTATCTCCCCCGTCTCTGGCTCTATGGGCGAGTTAATGTCAATCCGCATGAGCACCCGCTTTCCATCAAGCTCGGCATCTCTGAGCGTGGGAAGCTCCACCAGCTACCACCATTCAGGATTTAAAGTCCGCTTCTTATATACTTTTGCTCAGCCTCACCGCAGCCTCTGCGGCTGCCAGCATCTGGCTCTCAGCCTCAATCCCAGCCGAGCGCAGGATGCGCCTGCCCTCCTCCTCGTTGGTTCCCATCAGGCGCACCACCACGGGCACCTCAACGCCCTCAACCGCCTCCACTATGCCCTGGGCTATCTCGTCGCACCTGGTGATTCCCCCCAGGATGTTCACCAGCAGAACCTTAACCCTGGGGTTGCCCACCACCTTAGTCACAGCCCTGCGCATCGCCTCCGCACCTGCACCCCCGCCTATGTCCAGGAAGTTGGCAGGCTCCCCGCCCAGGCGCTTCAGGGTGTCCATGGTAGCCATCGCAAGCCCCGCACCATTCACTATGCACCCTATGCTCCCCTCAAGCTCAACGTAGCGCTGCCCCTCCTCATCCCGCTCCATGCCCTGCCTGAACCAGGCGTCGTCGTCTATGGTGAGCTTTGCGTCGGCGGCGAATATCCCCTCCTCCGCAACCGCCAGGGGGTTAACCTCCACCAGCACCGCATCCCTGGCACGGAAGCAGGCGTACATCCTGTGGAGAACCTCTGAGACCTCTCTGAGCTCCCTCCCTCTGAGCCCTGCCTCCACCCCGAGCTCCCTCCCCATGTACGGCTGGAACCCCTCCAGGGGCTCCACGTGCCGCCTTGCTATCGCCTCCTCCGGCACCTCCTCCACCTCAACACCCCCCTCGGCGCTCAGCATCACTATGGGCTTGCCCGCCTCCCGGTCAACCGTTACGCAGGCGTAGAGCTCCCTCCTTATGCTCAGCTTCCTCTCAACCAGCAGCCTCTCCACCTCGTAACCCCTGAGGCTCATCCCCAGAAGCTCCTCCGCAACTTCAGCCGCCTCCTCTGGAGAGCTGGCGAACCTCACACCACCAGCCTTCCCCCTGCCCCCTGCCGGCACCTGAGCCTTGAGCACCACCTCCCCGCCAAGCTCCTCGGCGACTGCCTGAGCTTCCTCTGGTGAGGCGACCACCCTCCCATCAGGCACGGGTATGCCGTGCTCCCTGAGGAGCTCCTTGCCCCTGTACTCGCACAGCTCCAACCTACCACCTCATTTCTTTCCGCTCAGCGCCGCCTCAACCCTGTTCACCACGCTCTCAAGCGCCTCCCAGGCTCTGCCCTGCTTCACGGCTTTGCCCTCGTCCCCTGCTCTGGCTATCTCTGGCTCAAAGGGCACGGCGGCAAGCAGCTCCACCCCGAGCTCCCTTGCGAGCTCCTGGGGGTCACCTCCTGGGAACATGTGCACAGCCTCCCCGCACCTCGGGCACACGAAGGACGCCATGTTCACCACCAGCCCGAGCACGGGCACCTTCATGGTTCTCGCCATGTCCAAGCTGCGCTTGGTGTCAAGCAGCGCCACCCCCTGGGGCGTGGTAACGGTTATCACACCGCTGAGGTCGGGAAGGAGCTGCATTATGCTCAGCGCCTCATCTCCGGTTCCCGGGGGCAGGTCTATTATGAGGTAGTCAAGCTCCCCCCACACCACCTGGCTCAGGAACTGCTCAATCACCCCCATTATCACGGGACCCCTCCAGATGATGGCGCTGTCCTCGTCCGCAAGAAACGCCATTGAGATTACCCTTATCCCGTCAACCTCGGGGGGGAAAAGCCCCGCAGGGGTTGCGAATAGCTCGGGGCTCTCAAGCCCCAGCATCTTCGCCACGTTGGGCGCCGTTACGTCCGCATCCAGCAGCCCCACCCTGTACCCACGCTCCGCAAGGCAGCGTGCAAGGGTCACGCTCACCGTGGTTTTGCCCACACCCCCCTTGCCGCTCATGACCGCTATCTTGTGCTTAACGTTCTTCATCCTCGCCCTCACGGCGGAGCTCAGCTCCTCCGCCTCCGCTTCAGCACCCTGACAGCTCCCGCAGCTCTCTCCACACCGCTCTTCCTCATGCTGCTCCACTTGCCTCACCCGCTTAGCGGGCACCTGCGTGCCGAGTTAAAAATTTTGTGGAATAGGCGTGAGGTGCGGCTCATGGGTAACCCGTGTGCAGGTTTTATATTCCCTCGCCACCAATACTTCTGCATGCCCGCTCTCAGCAAGCTGGTGGTGGCTCTCCGAAACGAGACACGCAGGAGGATTCTCAGGCTGCTGAGCGATGGTGATATGCACATCTCAGCCATAGCGAGGGCGCTTGAGCTGCCGGTT
>WANG01000158.1 GCA_015521945.1 Candidatus Hydrothermarchaeota archaeon | reverse complement strand
GTGCTGCTGCGGCTTGCCCCTGCGGGTGAGAGGGAGCTGGTGGTGCGGGTGTACGCGGTGGAGGCTGCTCTTGCTCTCGCGGCTGTGCTCGTTGTCCTGCGGGGCGGCTTTTGAGGCAGGAGGGTGAGCGCAACATTAATCTACCCTCCCGGGCGAGAGAGTGGCATGCTCTGGGTGGACATAACCAACCTCCCCCACGTGAGGCTCTTCGCGGGTATGATACGCTCAAGGCGCTGCTTCGTAACGGCGAGGCAGCACACCTTTCTCTTAGAGATGCTCAGGAGGGAGGGCATAGAGTTCTGCGTAGCCGGCAGGTACGAGCGCACCTTAGAGGGCAAGCTCATAGCCAGCGCGGAGCGGGTGCGCAGGCTTGCGGAGCTGCTCATGGAGAGGCGGGGTGAGATAAGGGCGAGCGTTGCCAAGCACAGCGTTGAGGCGCCCAGGGTGAGCTTCGGGCTTGGTATTCCCCACGTGCAGCTGGTGGACAACGAGCATGCGGAGAAGCAGAACCGCCTGTTTCTCAGCCTGTGCGAGCGGATAGTCACGCCCGAGGCGGTGGATGCGGAGGAGCTCAGGCGTCAGGGTGCCTGCAGGAGCAGGCTGGTGCGCTTCAGGGGGGTGTTTGAGCACGAGCACCTGCGCTCCTTTACCCCCGATTCCCGGGTGCTTGAGAGGTACGGGCTCAAGCCCCAGGGGTACGTGCTCTACCGCCCTCCTCCCGTGGGCTCCTCCTACTGCCCTCCCGGCGACCCGAGCGGTGAGTACCTCCGCCATCTCACCAAGCGGTACAGGGTTGTGGTGGTGCCGCGTGGTGAGGCGCTGGAGCATCGTGAGTGCATCTGCGTGCAGGCTGAGGACACCCTCTCCCTGAGCTACTTTGCAAGAGCCGTGCTGAGCGGCGGGGGCACCATGACCAGGGAGGCGGCACTGATGGGCACCTGCTCCATCACCCTGTACACTGGGAGGATGCTCGGAGTGGACAGGTGGCTCATCTCAGAGGGCGTGCTCTTCAGAGCCACCACCCCGGAGGAGGCGGTGGAGCTCATAGAGAGCGCGGAGGTGGGGGAGCTGAGGGAGCGTGCGGCGCACCTGAGGGCGGAGATGCAGAGCCCCCTTGAGGTGGTGGAGCGCACCCTGGAGGGGCTTTAGTTTACCAATGTTACTCTGGGGGCTGGTAGGCATGGTTAAGAGGAAGAGGCGCAAGGTTGCCATGCCCGCCTCGGGGGCGGGGCTTGTCAGGTACATGGACGAGGAGGGCAGGGGGCTCAAGCTAAAGCCAGAGCAGGTGATATACGCAGCCCTCGCCCTGCTTGCGCTGGAGCTTCTGGTTAAGATGGGGTTCGTGTAGATGAAGGTGGCTCTCACCCTGCCCCTCGGGAAGAGGAGCACCTCTTCGGAGCTTGCAGAGCGCTACGGGTTTGAGCTCCTGCCCCTCCACGTTCTTGAGCTTGTCCCCAGGGGGTGTGAGGAGATAAGGGCGCAGGTGGGGGAGCTTGAGGGGTACGACTGGGTGGTGCTCACCAGCGCCTACGGGGTGGAGGTGATGCACCGCTGCTTCGGTGCGGAGCTCTCCAGGGTCAGGCTCGCCTGCGTGGGTGCGAAGACCGCAGAGGCGCTCCGCAGGCTGGGGGTGAGCCCCTCTCTGGTTCCTGAGGAGTACAGGGGCGCCGCCCTCGCCGAGGCGCTCAGGGAGGTGGGCGCCGGCTCAAGGGTGCTCCTCGCGAGGGCATCGGCGGGCGGTGAGGAGCTGGCGGAGAGGCTCAGGAGCTTCGCCGAGGTGGTGGAGGTGCACATCTACGACACCCGCCTGCCGGAGAGGCTTGAGAGCGTGCACCGCTTCATGGAGCACTTAGCCAAGGGAGAGCTCGCGGGGGTGGTCTTCACCTCGCCTCTGAGCGTGGAGCACCTGCTCAGGGTGGCACCGGAGGCTGTGGAGCACCTCAGGAAGCTCCCCGTGGTTGCCATAGCCCCCTCCACCAGGGAGGCGCTGGAGAGGCGGGGCATACTCGCTCGAATGCCCGCAAGGTACACAGTTGAGGAGTGCTTTAGGCTGCTCAGGGGGATGCTGGATGAGCAGAGTGGTTCTGTGGCCACGCTACTTTGACGCAAGGCACTCAAGGCGTGAGGGCAGGAGGGTGCCCAGAAGCCTCGCGGTGCCCTCACCGGAGCTTGAGGAGCTCGTCAGGGCGGTTGACAGGCTGGGGCTGGGGTACGAGGTGGAGGAGCAGGCGGCGCACCCGGCGGAGTGGTGGGCTCCTAAGGGGAGGGTGCTGGTGGACAAGCGCATGCCGAAGTCAAGGCTCCTGCGGCTGGTGGGTGAGGAGCTCAGAAGAGCACGCTCCTCAGGTAGCTGACCGCCCCCCTGAGCTCCTCCACGCTGCCCTTTGAGTACTCAATGCACGGCACAGCTCCAGCCCTGAGCACCCGCCTGAAGTCTATCTCCCCTGGCCCCGGAGGGGTATCCCCCGCACCCCGCAGGTGCACCTCCATGACCTCCTCCACCTCCCGTATATCCTCGGGGGAGCCTCCGGAGTCAAGCACGTGCATGGTATCCGCAAGAACCCCGAAGCCCTCCCCCAGCTCCCTGCAGAGCTCAGCCACACGAGGCAGCGAGGGAAGCAGGGTGGTGCGCTTCGGGCTGAGGGGCTCTATCAGCACCGTAACCCCGAGCTCCGCGGTGAGGCTCCTGAGCTCCAAGTAGCTGCGCCTGCACACCTCGGCGGCACCCGGGGGGTGCTCCCCGTACCCAGGTACGGTAACCACATACCCTGCCTCAAGCTCCGCAGCCAAGCGCATGCTCTCAGCCACGTGCTCAACCGCTCGCCGCCTCACCCCCTCGTCAGCCGCCCCGAGGCTGAGCCAGTGCAGGTCGTAAGCCTGAACCGACACCACCTCAACGGAGTAGCACTCAACCAGCTCAGGGTCACGTATAAACACAGCCTCAAGGCACAGCCCCAGCTCCTCAAAAACCCCGAGCACCTTCTCCCCGCTCAGCTCCAGCACCCTGTCAGCGGCGCACAGCACCTACTGATACTCCCTCCAGGTGAACTTGCACTTGGTGCACCTGTAGAACCTGGTCTCGGACTCGTCAGCCTTGCGCGTCTGAAGCAGCCACCACTCAGCCTCCATGTTGCCGCACTTCCTGCACTCAGCCCTGGTGGTGGGGAGGGTTCTTACCTCCTCCTCAACCACCACCACCTTGCTCTTCTTCCTCCCCTGCTGGCTCACTATCCTGTACTCATCCTCGTTCTCCAGCTCCTTCTCGCTTCCGCACTTTGTGCACACGAGCCTGCCGTTCCTGGGAAGCATCAGCCCGCCACACTCACAGAACATTTCCAGCCCTCTCTAAGTAGTCCATTATTATCCTGCGGTGGTCAAAGGCGAGGGGCAGGGAAGCCGCCACACGGGGCTCAAACACCCCAACCTCGGCGGCGTCGCTTCCAGCCTCGGGCTCACCCTCACCCCTGAGCACGAAGCACACGCTCACCACGTGCCCCCTGGGGTCCCTGTCCGGCTCCGAGTACACCCCCAGGATGCCCTCAACCGCCGCTTCAACCCCCGTCTCCTCCCTTATCTCCCGCACCACCGCCTGCTCCACCGTCTCCCCGCACTCCACGAACCCCCCGGGGAGCGCCCAGGAGCCAGCGAAGGGCTCGTTGCCCCTGCGTATCAGCAGTATGCGCTCCCCCAGCGTGAGCACCGCATCCACCGCCAGCGCGGGTGCAGGCTTCCCCCTGCACCTGCAGAAGCACTCAGCCATCTCTCACAGCCTCCCAGCTCCTCCTGAGGAGAATCGCAAAAGCCTCGGCATCCCTGTGCCCCCTCCTCAGCGCCTCCTCCAGCACCTCAACGCACTCCTCAAGCCCCATGCGCCCCAGGAGCACCGCCTCCGCCACCACGCTCTCTGCAAAGTCGCCCAAGGTGTGCTTGGTGCCCTTCTCCGCATGCCTCCTGAGCCCCGCGAGGTTCACAGCCTCCGCAAGAACCGCGTTGGGCACCTTCCTCCCCGCGACCCTGCCGGAGGCTCTTGAGAGCGCCAAGGAGTAGGCGAGGTTGACTATCCCGTCCCCCAGCCTTGACAGCTCCCTGAAGTCTGCCCTGAACCCCAGCAGCGGGTACATCTGCCTCATGGCACCTTACCTTCAAGCTCCTCAAACTCCTTCTTTATGCCCTCAAGCACCTGCCTGAGCACAAAGCGGGGAGGCGATGGTATGCCGTAGTCAAGCTTCTTCGCATCCTCCATGTACCTCCTGATGATGGACTCGGGTATCCCCGACTTCTCAGCCAGCTCTCTGGCATCCGCCGAGAGCAGCATGTTGGCGCTCTTTATTCCAGCAGCCTCAAGCTGCTCCTTGCGCTTTGGGCCTATGCCCGGGACAGCGGTGAGCTCAACCTCCCTCTCACCCTCTCTGGGCACCTCCACGCCCTCCTTCACCTGCAGGAACACCACCGGCTGGGACACCAGGGGGTGCTCTATCCTGTAGGAGGCGACCTCCACCCTGGGGTCCCTGCTCAGCGCCTCCCTGAGCAGGTTGCAGAAGGTGTGGTCCTCTCCCGCAACTTCCAGCTCCAGCACCGTCTCACTCTCGCTCATCACCCTTATCTCCATCACACACCACCTATATTATCCCCTTGCCGTAGTTTGAGGAGTACTTCCTGCTCTCGTGCCTGCCGCAGTTGGGGCACACCAGCCGTGAGCCCTCCAGGTTCAGGGGAAGGTTGCAGGAGGTGCAGTACGCCTTTATAGCCCCCAGGGGCTTGTCCACCATGCTCAGGGCTATGGGTATGCGCCTGGTGTTGGTCACCTTGGCGAGCACTATGTCACCCGCCTTTATCTCCCTGTCTATGTCCTGAACGTAGTTCGGGCGGAGCTGGGAGATGTGGATTGTGCCGTACACGTTTCCCGGGAGCTCACGAGTGGTGTGCACCAGGCGCAGCAGCTTAACCAGGGCAAACTGCTGCTTCACGTCAACAACCCTGCAAACCGCTATGTCGCCCACCCTGGGCTCTGGTACGGTGGTGTGGGGCACCACCTCAATCCTGCGGTCCTTCATGTTTATCTTCAGCACACCCGTAAGAGAGGCGAATATCTTACCATCCTCCTCGTAGGTGCCCCTCCCGGGGATGAACTCCTCGCTGAATCCCAGCTCCGTGCCGGGAACAACAAACTCTCCCGCCTTCTTCATGCTCTTTCCTCCTTCACTCAACAAGTATCCTGTATATGTCAACATCCACGGGTTTCTTCTCCTTCCTGTGGAACTGATAGCTTCTGGGAAGCTCAAACACCACCTCTACAAGCTCCGCTGCCCTGCACCCCAGCTCCTTCAGGTAGCGGAGCACAAAATCCCTGGTTGAGCGCTTGTGCATGGAGTAAACCACAGGCGCTATCTCCACAGCCTTGCTCAGAAACACCCTGTCCGCACCCCTGCGGTGCACCCCAAAGGGAGGGTTCTGAAGCACGGTGTCTGCTCTCCCTGAGATGCCTCTGACGTCCTCTCTGATAAACTCTATGTTATCAATGGCAAATTTTCCCGCATTCTCCCTGGCTATGCGCAGCGCCTCCCCGTCTATCTCAACGCACACCACCCTGCTGGCACCCAGGAGGGCTGCACCTATGCCGAGCCTTCCGGTTCCACAGCCCAGGTCGTACACCACCCTGTCCTGGATGTCACCCCTGAGCCAGGCGAGGGTGAGCATCTCGGCTGCAACTCCCGCGGGGGTCTCGTACTGCTCCAGCTCTATCTTTGGATGCTCAAACCCCCTGCACCTCTGCAGGGCTATCTCAAGCTCTTTCTTGTCCATGCACGACCCTCAGGGTGTAAACCAGGCTGCAGGCTGCGAGGGCGAGGTTAACGCCCAGCATGAGCTGAACCATCTGCAGGGGGGTGGCATGGAAGAGGAGCAGCAGGATGACCTCCAGCAGGGTGAAGCCCGAGAACAGCAGCACATACTTAGTGTTGCGTATTGCTAAGTGGTAGTTCAGGAGGATGGCTGAGACAGAGAAGAGGAGCATGGTTACGCTGTAAGGGAGCACTAAGGGCAGCGCAGGGGCGTAGCTTGAGCCGAAGACAGCCACCACGACACCCGGGAATGCCCAGTAGAACCCCACAACCCCGCCGGAGAGGACGAGAGCGTACCTTAAGCACCTGAGCAGCACCCCCGCGGTGCTCTCACCCCTGGCGTGCGCCTCTGCTATCAT
>WANG01000157.1 GCA_015521945.1 Candidatus Hydrothermarchaeota archaeon | reverse complement strand
TACCCGCACCCGGGGTGTCGCCCATCTTCGTGCCGAAAATTTTTTCTGGTATAATATTACTTAATTAAGTTAGCACCACGTTACCTGCACAGCTCCACAATTGCTTTTATACCAGCTCTGGCAGGTGAGATGGATGGGTGATGACGATGACAGTCATAGGGAAGCACATCATAGCAGAGCTTTATGGCGTGGAGAGGGAGCTGATATCCTACGAGGACAGGGTGAGGGAGATAACGGAGAAGGTCATAGAGGAGGCAGGGCTCACGAAGATAAGCTCGGTGTACCGGCAGTTTCAGCCCTACGGGGTTACCTGCGTGGTGTTAATCTCGGAATCCCACGTGTCCCTCCACACCTGGCCGGAGTACGGGATAGTTAATCTGGACATCTTCACCTGCGGGGACCAGAACAAAACCGAGAGAGCCTTCAACCTCTTTTTAGAGCACTTCAGGCCCCGCTCCTACAAGCACTACGTGCTCACCAGGGGGTAGCGATGCCGCCTCTCCCCAGAGCCGCGGCTCAGGTGCTGCGCCGGCTTTACCGCTCCCCCGCCTCCCCGTGGGAGCTGATAGACTCCCAGGATGGCACCCTGAGGGAGTTCTGCCAGGTGCTGGAGATGCTGGAGGCGGAGGGGCTCATCTCCAGGCGCGGCACGAGGTTTGAGCTCACCGGGGCGGGCAGGAGGGAGGCGGCGAGGCTGGGAGGAGGGCTTCCGGAGTTCAGGTGCGGTGCATGCGATGGCAGGGGCTACGCGCTGCCGGAGCTGGAGTTTGCGGATGAGTTCCTCAGGATGGTGCGCGGGCGCCCCCTCCCGCTGGAGGAGTACGACCAGGGGTACATAGCCCCGGAGGACGTGCTCCTGAGGGCGGGCTTCATGCTTGAGCGCGGGGATGTTGCCGGGAGAAGCATCATCCTCATAGGGGACGACGACCTGCTCAGCATAGCACTGGCGCTCACCGGGGTGGCGGAGAGGGTGCACGCTCTGGACGCCGACTCAAGGGTGGTGGAGTTCATAAATTCGGCAGCCTCTGAGCTGGATGCCGAGCTTGAGGCTGAGGTTTACGATGTGCGCAAACCCCTGCCGGAGGAGCTCGCGGGGGAGTTTGATGTGTTCGTCACCGACCCCGTTGAGACCCTGCCCGGGATAACCCTCTTCCTCTCCCGCGGTGCTGAGGGGCTGAGGGGCAGGGGGTGCTCCGGATACTTCGGGCTGACAACCCTTGAGGCCGGGGTGGGGAAGTGGTACCGCATCCAGGGGGTTCTCCAGGAGATGGGGTTTGCCGTAACTGACATACGCAGGAGGTTCAGCGTTTACCCCTGCGAGGAGTCAAACTTCTTCAGGTACCAGGAGAAGCTGCGGGTGGTGAAGGTGCTGGGGAGCAGGTGCGACCACCACTGGTTCAGGTCAGCCTTCTGCAGGGTGGAGGCGGCTGAGGAGCCGGCTCCGGCGGTGAGGGGAGAGGTGGAGCTGGGGGAGGAGATGTACCACGACGAGGAGTGCTGGGCTACGCCCGAGTAGCTACTTCAGGGCGGTGAGGGTGAAGCTTATCCTGGTTATGGCGGTTGAGTGGGCGAGCAGGGTGAGGAGGAGCAGGGTGTAGTACATTCCCCTGAGGGGCTCAACCACCCCCGCTATGGAGAGGAGCAGCCCCGCGGCTACCAGCATCATCCTCTCCGCACGCTCCCCGATGCCAACGTCGCACCTGGGTATGAAGTTCTCTGCTCTCGCTCGCGTGTAGCTCACCATCAGGCACCCCAGCAGCCCGAGCATCCCCAGGAGGTACGCCTGGGTGTACATGCTCAGCCCTATAACCACCGCGGCGTCGGAGTACCTGTCTGTGACGGAGTCCAGGAAGGCGCCCCCTGAGCTCGCCCGTCCGCTCAGCCTGGCGACGGCTCCGTCTGCGACGTCAAGGGCGCCGGAGAGGAGCAGCAGGAGCAGCGCTTCTGGGAGCCTGCCGTAGGCGAGCATCACACCGCAGGCGAGGGCGAGCGCGAACCCCAGGAGAGTGAGCAGGTTGGGAGGCGCCCCCGAGGCTGCGATGGCTCTGGCTAAGGGCGTAACAAGGGGCTCAAACCTGTGGCGCATGCTGGAGCTGAGCATGTGGCTTAGTAAGCCAGCCTCTTGTTAAAAACCCTTGCCATGGATGTGAGGGTGCTGATAGTTACGGGGAAGCTTGCGGCGCCGAGGGCGGTGGAGGTTGCCAGGCGCTTCGGCGCCAGGGTGCACGTGGCTGAGGAGGAGGTGGCGAGCCTGCTCACCCCCGCCAAGATTTCCAGGAGCCTGGGGAGGGTCAGGGAGGCTGACCTGGTGCTCGTTCCCGGGATGGTGCGGGGGGATGTGGGGAAGGTGGCTGAGGTTGCGGGGGTGCCGGTGTACAAGGGCACCAAGGATATAGCTGACCTGGAGGAGCTCCTCAGGAACCTGGACAGGGTCAGGCTGTCAACGAGGGAGCCGGCGGATGTGGTGCTGGAGGACGAGGTTATCGCACGCGCCCTGCGGGAGCTCAAGCGGGTGGATGCGTCTAAGGAGAGGGAGCGGCTGCTGAAGCGCAGGAGGAACATGCTGATCGGCGGGGTTGCGGTGGGCAGGGATTTCCCGATGCGGGTGCTTGCAGAAATCTGCGGGGCGGAGGAGCTTGATGACAGGAGGGTGCTGGAGAGAGCCGAGTACTTCCTGCGCAGCGGCGCGGACATAATAGACCTGGGGTTCATGGACTCTGCCCCCTCCAGGGTGGCTGAGCTCATAGAGCTGCTTGAGCCGCTGGGCGCCCCTGTTGCCGTGGACACCATGGATGCGCGCAACATCGCCTCGGCTATAGATGCGGGGGCGGAGCTGATACTCAGCTTTGACCACGAGCTTCTGAAGGAGTTCTCGGGTGTCTCAACCCCGTGCGTGGTTATACCCAGGCGGGGTGGGGAGGTGCCAGTGAGGGCGGAGCAGCGGGTGGCTCTGCTTGAGGAGAACATCACCCTGGCTGAGGACCAGGGGTTTGAGAGGGTTGTTGCAGACCCGCTGGTGTCGCCCCTTAACCTCGGGTTCGTGGAGAGTGTTGCTGCCTACCGCACCTTTGGCAGGCGCAACCCCGAGCGGGTGATGCTCTTCGGCTCTGGAAATGTAAGCGAGCTTGTTGATGCTGATTCTGCGGGGGTCAATGCCCTACTCGCCGGCATCGCCGCCGAGGTGGGGGCGAGCATACTCTTCACCCCCGAGGCGAGTGCGAAGACCCTGGGGAGCGTGCGGGAGCTCAGCGTTGCAGCCAAGATGATGTTCTTGGCAGGGAGGCGGAGAGCGCCACCGAAGGACCTGGGGGTCACCCTGCTGGTGTGCAAGGACAAGCGGCTCAGACGTGAGCCCGTCCCTCGGGAGGTGAGGGAGGCGGAGAGGGTTGAGGCTCGCCGTGGAGCACCGAAACGCCGGGATGCTAAGGGGTACTTCAAGATATACGTGGATGACAGGATATACTGCGTCCACCACGCGGAGGGAAAGGTGCAGGTGGTGGTTGGAGATAAGGCGGCGGACATCTGCGACACCCTGCTGCGCCTCGGACTGGTGGGCGAGATTTCCCACGCGATGTACCTGGGCAGGGAGCTGCAGCGTGCTGAGGAGGCGCTCAGGTTCGGCAGGAGCTACGTGCAGGAGTAGGCGCGGGGAAGGTTCCTGAGCACATCGCCCCTCACACGCTTGCGGTGCTGTTCATGCTGCTCTCCCCGGCGACCTCCCTGTCCGCGTTTTCCCCGTGCTTCGTGTCCAGCAGCCTCAGCCTGAGCTTTGAGTAGTCCTCCCTGACCTCAACCTCAATCCCCATGCCCGCGAACACCTCC
>WANG01000156.1 GCA_015521945.1 Candidatus Hydrothermarchaeota archaeon | reverse complement strand
GCGCACCTGCTCGGCGAGCAGCCTGCTCACGCGGTCCTGCTCCCGCATGAATCTCTCCCGCGTGGATAACGAGGAATAAGGTTATCACACCTTTGCACAGGGTAGCCTTGGCAGAGGTTAAGGGCCTGTGGTCTAGCCAGGACAGGACAGGAGCCTCCGGAGCTCTAAGCCCGGGTTCAAATCCCGGCAGGCCCGCTGCATCTCGCCAGCCCCACCTTAACCCCCGCGCCACATGCCCACAAACCTCTTTATGTGCTCAATGGTCTCAACGCTGATAACGTGCTCCATCCTGTGGGCATCCCTTCTCGCCGTCTCCTCGGGTACGCCCATCATCCTGAGCAGCTCCACAATAGCCTCGTGCCTGTCCTTTATGCTCCCCGCCACCCTCTTCCCCTCCCGCGTCAGGCTCACCCCCCTCCTGGTGTACCTCACCAGCCCCAGCTCCTGCAGCCTCCTCAGCATCTCCGTGACCGACGGCGGCTTCACCCCGAGAGCAGCGGCAATATCCTTGACCCTCACCCGCTCTCCCTGCAGCTCGTAGATTGCCCTCAGGTAGTCCTCAGCCCTTCTGCTGAGCCTCATCCCTCCCCCGCCTCGTCCTGCACCAGCAGCACTCCCTCCCTCAGCTCCCTGCTGTCCTCCACCCACCGCAGCAGCGCCAGGCAGGTTCTACCTATCAGAGCCACGTACCCCAGCCCCAGAAGCCCGAACCACACCCACGCCAGCCTCCTGGCACCCTCAAGGCTGCTCTCAAGCTCCTCAGCCCTGAACTCAGCCTTATCAGCCTCCCCCACCTCCCCAGCCTCCCTGAGCATCCCCGCAGCCTTCCTGAGCTTCTCAATGCCACCCTCATACCCCTCCACAGCCTCATCGTAGGAGAAGGGGTTAACCAGGAGCAGCCTGCCACCCACCCGCATGCTTCCCCTCTCCCCCGCCTCAATATCCCTCTGGGCACCCACGAGCAGCTCCGAAGCCACCCTCACCCTCTCCCTGTACTCCGCCAGCGCCTCCTCCTGCAGCTCCGCGTACTCCGAAGCCCTTGAGTCATCCCCGAGCAGCGAGTAGAGAGCAGAGAGCCGCCCGTAGATGTCAGCCCTCTCAAGGAAAGACGCCTCCGGAAGCTCCGCCTCAAGCTCGGAAGCGCCACTGCGAGCCCTCTCCCTCCACGCGCTCCTCAGCGCCTCCGCCACCTCAAGGGCTCGCCCCCTGAGCCCCTCATCGGAGATTCCAGAAGCCGCCGTATAGGCTCTCTGAACCGCCCGCCCGGCAGCGACCATCCTCCCCGCCGAGAGGTGCTCCACACCGCTGTAAAAGCCGCTGTACACCCCCATTACCAGGGCAATCTCCCTGGCATCGCTCAGCCCCTTCGCATCCTCCATCAGAGCGCTCAGGCTCGCCAGCACAGGCTTCAGCTCCTCCCCCGCGCTCAGGTTCGCCAGCTTCCGCTGAGCCTCCTCAAGCCCCGGGAAGTACACCTGAACCCTCGCGGAAATCTCGGCGCTCCCCGCGTACTCCGTATCAACCCTGAACCTCCACCACCTCTCACCCAGGGTGGCGTAGGGGGGCAGGGTAACCGTGAAGTTCACCAGCCTCGCACCGCCCGCTGGAACGTACTCAACCCTGCTCCAGGACACCCACCCCCTCTCCCCCTCAGCCAAGGAGATTCTCAGCCCCTCAATGGGGGTGTACCCCGAGGTCTCGCTCACCCACACCCCCACGGTGGCAGAATCCCTGCCCTCCCAGAAGCTGAGCTTCCCGAAGTCTATCGCCTCCTTTGAGACGCTCATCGCAGGCTTGGCAACGCTGTAGTTCGCCACCTCAACCTTCTTAAGTTTAAACCAGGTGGAGGCGCTCACCTCCGGGGTTACGGAGTACTTCCCGGGCACCAGTCCCCGCTCCGGGAGCCTGAGCTTAACCTCCACGCTCTTCCACTTGCCAGCCTCTAAGTTCCCCACCTCCTCCGGGTACTCCACAACCACATCCCCAGTGGCTTTAATTCTGAGCTTGAGGTTGTTCACCCCCCTGTACCCGAAGGTCTCCCCTATCCACAGCTTCTTCACCACCAGCTTTCCTGCCTTCAGGTACCCCCAGTCGTCGTTCTTCCCCTCCCACAGCACCTCCAGCATCGCCGGAGGGTATGCAACCTCAACATTCAGGGAGTAGGTTCCCGAAAGGGTGGTGTAGGTTGAGCCGTCGTAGGTGTAGTTTCCGCTCAGCTTGAGGCGTGCCGAGTATGAGCCCTGAGGAGCCCCCGAGGGCACCTTCAGGTATATCTTCACCTCCCTGCTCTCCGAGGGGGCAAGCTCGTACTTCCCCTTCTTCTCAGCAAAGGCGGTTATCCCCGCATCCTCCTTCGCCTCCCCCTCAAGCCAGGCGACTATGTTAACGTAGGCGGTGCTCTCGTTGTTCTCATTCCTCAGCTCAAGCAGCACGTACTCGTAGAAGTAGTCAGCCTCCTGCTTCGGCTTGTCAAAGTACACCTCAACGCTGCTCTGCTGGAGGCTCATGCTCACCTGCGCCCCTGCGAGCGCTGGAAGAGCGAGCATGAGCACGCTAAGTGCCCATAAGCTCCGCGCCAAGCCTGCACTCATCACCATCTCTCCTCCAGGCACCTATCACGCCCTGCAGGTATGCGGCGAGGGGAGCCAGCAGTAGCACGAGCACCCCGAAGAGCTTCAGTATGCCCCGCCTGCTCTCAGATACCAGCTCCTCCGCCCTCGCCCTCAGCCCCGCTGCCTCACCTGCCACCCGCTCCCCGTGCAGCCTGTAGTAGTACTCTGCCACCCTGAGCTCTCTCAGGGCATCCCTCGCGACGGGATACGCCTCAAGGGCGCCCGCTGGGGTGCGCATGCGCCCCTCAGCCTCCCTCAGGTACCCCCTGCCCCTCTCTAAGGCAGCGCCCGCCACCCTCATGTCCTCGGTGTACGCCTCCCTGAGCCTCCGCAGCCTCTCCTCCACCATCACCGCCCTTGGGGAGTCAGCGGCGGTGTAGGCTAAGAGGACAACCTCAAGCTCCGAAATCTCCTCGGAGGTGCTCCCCGCCTCTCCGGCTCTCCGGTAGTGCGCCTCCCCCACATCCTCCAGGAACCTCCGCCACCCCGAGCGGGCATCCGCGGCTATTCCGGGAGCGAGCTCCCCCGCACCCGGAGCGAGCTTCTCAAGCCTTTCAAGCTCCTCAGAGGCAGAAGAAGCGGTGCGTATGGCTTCTCTGGGTGAGGAGGAGAGCTCAGCGTAGGCTGCATCCATCTTCCTGAGAAACTCAAGCCCCGCGGCTGCAAACTCCTGAAGCTTCTCGCTGCACCCCCCCTGCGAGTATATCAGGAGCATGGTGTCGCTCCTTACCTGGGCAAGCTCCGGGTACTCTGAAAGAGCAGGAGAAGTGAAATCTCTCAGAGATTCAAGCACGTTCTGGCACTCCTGCGCGCTGAGCAGTGGAAAGGAGAGCAGGAGCAGGAGCACAACCCTTGCATGCATGCCTGATATGAGCTTCCTGACCTTAGAAAAAAATATAAAAGATGCCCTGGCAATGTTAAACAGATGCCGTATGCATTTATAGGAGTAGGACAGTGCGGCGGGGCTATAATAGACTCCGCATTTTCTGACAGGTTTATGTTCAGCATAGCGGTACCTGTGGCAATCAACTCCGCAACCCTTGACCTGGAGACACTGGCAAACGTGCCCCGGGAGTGCTGGATAGGCATCTCCAGGGAGAGGGGCTTCATCCCCGGCTCAACCCCTGGCTTCAGGCACTTGGTGAGCGGGGGGTACGGGAAGAACAGGAAGCTTGCGGAGGAGCACGCCATCACCCACAGGGAGACCCTGCGGGAGGTTCTGCTTCAGGTGCTCGGAGGTGAAGACGAAGCCGTGCCCGTGGGGGTTGTTGCCTTCTCCATGGGCGGCGGCACGGGAAGCGGAGCTGGACCAGTGGTTGCCAGGCTGCTGAAGGAGATGAACATACCCGTGGTTGCGGTGGCTGTGCTTCCGGCGAGTCACGAGGGCGGCCTGAGCGCGAAGAACGCCGTGGAGTGTCTGAACGCCCTCATAGACAGCGCCGACTCCGTGATACTGGTTGACAACCAGAAGATAGCCCACTCCGAGACCATGGAGGCGCTCTTCAGGAAGTACAACAGCTACGTGGCAAGGGGGATATGCGACATACTTGCGGGCACCGCGAAGGAGGGTATTGGGGCTGAGGAGCAGAGCTACGCTCCCGTGCTTGACCTGAAGGACATGATATCCGCAACCACCTTCAGCGCCGGCAGGCGCACCCTCCCGGGGTTTGCTGCCCTGGGAAGAGCCTCGGAGAGGACCAGGGGGTTCCTCCACTACCTCTTCCCCTTCGGCGGGTACAGGGAGGTGGATGTGGTGTCCCTGCTCTACCGCAGCTTCATGAAGCTCACCGTCTCGGGAGTTGCACCAGAGCAGGCTGAGAAGAACCTGGCTCTCCTCAGGGTGCCTCCCGCATACCTGAGCGATACCGGGAGGATAAACACCAGCATGGCAAAGGAGGTCATGGAGGAGCACTCCCGCATAGGTGAGACCCACTTCGGGGTTGCGATGACCAGGAGGAACATCGCAAGCGCCACCGTGCTCATGACCTACCGCCCCGCGCAGATAGGCAGGTTTGAGGAGCTGGAGAGGCTGGCGGCGCAGCACCAGGAGGTCACCCTTAAGGTGTTTGAGGAGTACGAGAGGAGGGGTGAGGAGTGAGGCTCACCAGGGAGCAGGTGCTTGCGGCAGGAGCTACGGCGGGAGTGCTGCTCCTCACCTTAGGTATGGTGCTCTTCTTCGGGGTGAGCGCAGCCGCCTACGTGGCGGTTGCCAGCATACTGGTGGCGCTGGTGGGAAGCGTTGCCTACACCTGGTGGGAGGGGAGGAGCGACACCTCGGTTCAGGGGATGAAGCTGGGGCTGCTTGAGAGGGTGAAGGAGAGGATTCAGAAGCTTGAGGCTGAGCTCAAGCTGGCTGAGGAGCTGGTCAAGACCCAGCACCTGCAGGAGGAGGTGAAGGAGGTCAGAGCCAGGCTGATTAAGGACGGGCTCTTCACCGTGGTGTTTGATGTGAACGACAGGCAGGTGGGGAGGATGACCCTCACCGCCATTGAGCTCAGCGTGCGCAGGGCAGAGCAGAAGCTCAGGAGCACCGAGGCGGTGGCGCTGGCGGAGCACGCCGAGGCGGTGGAGCCCAGGGGCAGGAGGATGCTGGAGAATGGGGAGAGGCTGAGGGATGCGGGCTTCAGGGTGGGGGCTGAGCTGGAGGAGCTGGAGCGCGTCCTGGGGATAACCCCCCACTCCCTGGCCGAGTCCCTTGGGCGGTGGGAGAGGCTGAAGGACACCTACATGAGGCTCATGGAGGTGTGCGTGGAGGAGCTTGAGTACCTGATTGAGGCAGCCGCCGCGGGGGGTAGGAAGGTTGAGCCCCTCATGGAGAGGCTGCAGGTGCTCCGGCGCCACCTCCGCACCCCGGAGGCGGTGGACGAGCTCATCGCCCTGAGAGCCGAGGTGGGCGGGATGCTCGCCAGGCCCTTCACGAAGCTGCGGGAGCAGCTCCTGGGGCACCTCACCAGGGTAAAGGAGCTGGTGAGGGGGGATGCAAGCAGGGTGAGGGAGCTGGAGGAGCGGGCTAAGGAGCTTCGCGAGCCCTCCATGCTGGGCGAGCTTTCCTCCCTCAGGGAGGAGTGCATCACCGCAACGGTGGAGCTCATTGAGGGGCTTGCGGATGAGGTTGAGCGCATGCACAGGGAGCTGGAGAGCTTCGGCATCAGGCGCCGCTGGAGGAAGCCCCAGGTGCCCGAGAGCGCCCGCACCTTTGCCGAGTTCTCCCGCAGGGCGCTCAGAGCCATGGAGAGGCTGGCGGAGGAGTATGATGCCTGCTACACCGAGCTGAAGGTCATGAGCAGCTACCCGGCGGTGGAGAGGATTATAGAGAGGAAGCTGAAGGAGAAGGGTGAGGTTGCCGCGGAGGAGCTGGGGGTCAGGTATGCGGAGGAGTTTCTGCAGAGGTACGCCAGCATGAATAAAGACGTGAAGCTGGTGAGGAAGCAGGGAAGGCTGAAGGTGAGGAGAGGATGAGCACCAGGTGGGGCATAGTTGCAAGCGGTCAGGGTGCCAACAGGGTCGGGTTCCTGTACTACGCCAAGTACAGAAACCCCGCCATAGACGACAGGGTGCTGCTGCTGAACACCACCCCGGCGGATGTGAAGCCCGAGAAGCCGCTGGAGAAGCTCTTTGAGGCAGACCCGGAACTGCGAGAGGTTTACGAGAGCATAAGGAAGAGGAGGGTGTGCATCTTCGGCAGGACGCCCAGCGGGGCTGGCAACAACTGGACGGTGGGGGAGAGGGAGGCGATGGACGACTTCCACACCATAAGGCGGTACATAGCCAGCCTGAACCTGCGCCCCCAGGACGTGCTGCTGGGGATAGCTACCCTGGGAGGCGGCACAGGAAACGGCTCCCTCCCCTACATAATCCACAGGATGCGCACGGATCCGGGGGTGGGGATGGAGAAGATGAACAACTTCCTCGCTCTCGGAATCCTGCCCTACGACTTTGAGGCGCCCCAGAGGCACTTCAACGCGGTGTGCGGCATGTCAAGGCTGCTCAGGTACGCGGGAAGGCAGAACGCCGCCCTGCTCATACTGGTGGACAACTCCCAGGTGGAGCGGGTGCTCGGGCTTGGAGGCAGGGAGGACAGGTACATGAGGATAAACTCCGAGATTATAAGGTGCATCCACATGCTCATAGCTCCGAGCATATACACCTCCTCCGCGACCATTGATATAGCGGACTACTACCAGCTCCCCAGCAGCCTGGGGATAACCCACTTCACCCCCTGCATGAGCTGGGGCAACGACCCCGAGGTCATGGGGATTGAGGCGATGCTTGAGAGCGCCTCAGCCAACCCCTTAGTGCCCCTGGACAGGGGGAAGGCGACCATGGCGTACGTCATCCTGGCGGTGCCGGAGAGCGCCGTGCTGGAGGGCACCCTAACCCAGGAGATGCTGGAGGAGGAGGTGAGGAGCTGGGCTGAGCGGCACCTTGCGGGCGGCGGGGGAGGGCTGGTGAGGTACGCCAGCTTGGTTGCGGTGCCGGAGAAGCGGGATGTGGATGTGCTGATACTCCTCGGCGGGTTCAGCCTGAGGAAGCTCATGGAGAAGCTGGGGGACAAGTACCACAAGTTCCGGGAGTGCCTGACGCCGAAGGATGGTGCAATTGAGCAGGGAAAGGTGGAGGAGATAGAGAGGGAGCTCAGGAGGTACATAGCGGAGACGGAGAGGCGGATTGAGGCGCTGGAGGAGGGCACCGCCGAGCTGGAGCGCTGGGGGTTCGGGGATGTTTGAGCTTGCTAACTCCAGCACTAAGGGCAGCAGGGGTGGCCGAGTGGCTAAGGCGGCAGACTCAAGATCTGCTGGGCGCAGGCCCGTCAAGGGTTCAAATCCCTTCCCCTGCACTTGAAGGATGGTGAGCCGGGTTGAAGGAGAAGGTAATGCGGGTGCCCATTGAGGAGGAGATGAAGCGCTCCTACATTGACTACGCCATGAGCGTTATAGTGGGCAGAGCCCTGCCGGATGTGCGGGACGGGCTGAAGCCCGTGCACCGGCGCATCCTCTATGCGATGTACGAGCTTGGGCTGCTCCACAACCGCCCCTACAAGAAGAGCGCCCGCATAGTGGGTGAGGTGCTGGGCAAGTACCACCCCCACGGGGATGCGGCGGTTTACGATGCCCTTGTGCGAATGGTGCAGGACTTCTCCATGCGGTACCCCCTGATTGACGGGCAGGGCAACTTCGGCAGCGTTGACGGGGATGCGGCGGCTGCCATGCGGTACACCGAAGCCAGGCTGGCAGAGATCGCCGAGGAGATGCTGGCTGACATTGAGAAGGATACCGTGGACTTCGTGCCGAACTTTGATGAGTCCCTGAAGGAGCCCAGCGTGCTCCCGGCAAAGCTGCCAAACCTGCTCGTTAACGGCTCCTCCGGAATAGCGGTGGGGATGGCGACCAACATACCCCCCCACAACCTCGGCGAGGTGTGCGATGCCATAGCCCTGCTCATAGACAACCCCGATGCCACCCTTGAGGAGCTGATGCAGGTCATCAGGGGACCTGACTTCCCGACGGGCGCCTGCATCCTGGGCAGGAAGGGGATAGTGCAGGCGTACACCACCGGCAGGGGGACGCTGAAGCTCAGGGGGAAGGCGCACATTGAGGAGGGAAAGAAGACCAGGATAGTCATAACCGAGATTCCCTACATGGTGAACAAAGCCAAGCTGATTGAGAGCATAGCCGAGCTGGTCAGGAACAAGAGGATTGAGGGCATCTCCGACATAAGGGATGAGAGCGACCGTGAGGGCATGCGAATTGTTGTGGAGCTGCGCAGGGGTGCCCACGCCCAGGTGGTGCTGAACCAGCTATACAAGCACACCCAGCTTGAGACCAGCTTCGGCGTTATAAACTTGGTGCTGGTGGACGGGGAGCCCAGGGTGCTCAGCCTGCGGGAGACCATCAGGGAGTTCATAAAGCACAGGCAGCAGGTGGTGAGGCGCAGGAGCGAGTTTGAGCTGAGGCAGGCTGAGAAGCGTGCCCACGTGCTTGAGGGGCTGCTGGTGGCGCTGGGGAACATAGATGAGGTGGTCAGGATTATACGGGGCTCACCTGGCGCCAAGGAAGCCAGGGAGAGGCTGATGGAGAGGTTCTCCCTCACGGAGGCGCAGGCGCAGGCTATCCTGGACATGAGGCTGCAGAAGCTGGCGAGGCTTGAGAGGGAGAAGCTGAAGCAGGAGTACGAGGAGCTGAAGAGGAGGATTGAGGAACTCAGGCAGCTTCTCGCCAGCGAGGCAAGGATTCTGGAGGTGATAAAGAGGGAGACCCTTGAGCTGAAGCAGAAGTACGGGGATGAGAGGAGGACGGAGATTCTGAGCGAGGAGGGGGAGCTGGGTGTGGAGGACCTCATAGCAAAGGAGGACATGGTGGTAACCATAACCCAGAACGGGTACATCAAGCGCCTCCCTGCCAGAACCTACAGGAACCAGCGCAGGGGTGGCAGGGGAATAGTGGGAGTGGAGGCAGGAGGAGAGGACAGGGTGAGGGATGTTTACATAGCCTCTTCCCACGACCACATGCTCTTCTTCTCAAGCTCGGGGAAGGTGTACTGGCGCAGGGTTTACGAGATACCAGAGGCTGGTAGGTACTCTAAGGGCAAGGCGATGGTGAACCTGCTGGGGGAGGCTGCGGAGGAGAGGATAACCGCAACCCTGGCTGTTAGGGAGTTCTGCGAGGAGTGCTTCCTCGTGTTCGCCACGAAGCAGGGCAAGGTGAAGAAGACGCCCCTGAGCGCCTTCAGCAACCCCAGGAGGACGGGGATAATCGCCATAAACCTTGCCGAAGGTGACGAGCTGGTGGACGTGAAGACGGCGGTGGAGGGAGATGAGCTGATGCTCGCCACCAAGTTCGGGCAGGCTATACGCTTCAGGGAGGGGGACGTTAGAGCCATGGGGCGCTCCGCCATGGGGGTCACGGGCATCACCCTGCGCAGGGGGGATGAGGTGGTCGCCCTGGAGGTGCTCAGGGCTAAGACGGTGCTCACCGTCACCGAGAACGGGTACGGAAAGCGCACCCCGGTGGAGGAGTACCCCCTGCAGAGGCGGGGGGGCAAGGGGGTGATAAACATCATCCCCAGCCTGAGGAACGGCACGGTGGTGAGCATCCTGTGCGTCAACGATGAGGATGAGGTGGTGCTGACCAGCGCCAGAGGTGTGGTGATAAGGATATGCATGCGGGACGTGCCGGTCATCGGAAGGAGCACCCAGGGGGTAAGGCTCATGAAGCTGGAGGAGGGGGACAGGGTGGTGGGGGTTGCAAAGGTCGTGGAGGATGGCTCCGGTGAAGGTGGAGGCGAGGCTGCACCATCCCCTCCAGCAGGCGCTGGGCGGGGAGAAGGTTGAGCTCCGGCTGGGCAGGAGGATGAGCCTGAAGGAGGCGCTCCGCATGCTGTGCAGGGAGCATGCGGGAGCTGAGAGGTACATATTTCAGGGGGATGAGCTCAGGAGAGACCTCATATTCATGGTAAACGGTGTGGGGATTAACCATCTGCAGGCGGAGCGCACCGAGGTGGGAGATGAGGATGAGGTGCTCATAGTTCCCGCGATTGCGGGAGGCAAAGGTTTAATACTCCGCTCCTGCAGTATAAACACTGGATGCGGGATGCCAGAGAAGCCTCAATGAAGCTCCTCAGGCTCGTGGCTAACTCGGAAAGGAGGAGCAGGGTAGTCCTCATGCTTGTTGATAAGCCCAGAAGCCTGACCGAGCTTTCGGAGAGCCTGGGCTCAAGCCCCTCAAACGTTCTCCCCCAGGTAAGGAAGCTGGAGGATGCGGGGCTGGTGAGCTCCGAGAGGGGGGTTTACGCTCTCACCGATTTCGGCAGGATGGTGGCGGAGCTCTTCTCGGGGTTCGTGGACGGTATCGGGGTGGTGGAGGAGCACATGGCCTTCTGGGTGGAGCACGACATCTCTGGAATCCCCGGGCATCTGCTCAGGAGGCTGCACGAGCTCCAGGGGGCGAGGGTTATAGTCAACCCCCCCGAGAGCATCTACGACCCGCACAGGGAGTTCATAGAGAACGTGAGCTCCTCCAAGTGCATCTGCGGAATCTCCCCGGTTTACCACCCGTCCTACCCGCCAATGTTCGCCGAGCTGGCGAGAAGCGGCAGGCGGATTGAGCTCATACTCAGCAACAGCGTGCTTGAGAAGGTGAGGCAGAACAACCGCAGAGAGCTTGAGGAGTACCTGAGCTTTGAGAACGCCCGCCTGTACGTTACCAAGGGAGAGCTGAGGGTTGCGATGGTGGTCACGGACAGGTACTTCTCACTGTCCCTGTACTTCAGGAACGGCATATACGATACCGCGAGGGACCTGGTGGGGTTCTCGGAGAGCTCCCTGATGTGGGGGAGGGACCTGTTTGAGCACTACCTGCAGCAGGCTGAGAGGGTTGAGCCTCAGGGGTGAGGGAGCAGCCCCAGCATGTTCTCCCCCAGAATGAGCCTCCTGTCCCTGCTGCTCAGGGTGTCAAGCTGCTCAAACTTCTCCACCATCTCGTACCGCATGCTGGCGTAGGGAGCGTCGCTCCCGGCTATCACCCTCTCAGCCCCCAGCCGCTCCACCGCCTCCTCAACCCTCTCAGGGGGTGCCTTCACCGTGCCGAGGTACACGCCGCTGCTCTCGCACGCCTCAAGCACGTGCTCACCGCGGATGTGGGCGAGTATCACCTTTGCCTCGGGAACACGCTCCGCAACCTTGGCTATCTCCAGGTTCGGGGACTCCCGCTTGCCGTTGTCAAACACCACGGGTGCGCCAAGCTCTCCCGCAAGCTCCAGAATCTCAGCCACCATGGGGTGGGAGGGCGTAAACCCCTGCGCCGTAGGGTGGAGCTTGAACCCCCGCAGCCCCAGAACTTCAACCGCCTCCCTGGCAGCCTCCAGCACCTTGGTGCTGTTGGGGTCCAGCCTGGCGAAGCAAACTATCTCCCCACACCTGCGCTGCACCTCCGCCAGCCTGCGGTTGGAGGCGGTGAAGCACTCCCCGGCATCGGCGTCGTTGAAGGGGAACGCCACGGCGAGCTCAACCCCCGCCCGCCTCATCCGCTCCAGCAGCTCCTGCTCACTCTGGGTGGCGCCGTCTCCGGCATCCGGTCCCCCCAGGTGCACGTGCGCATCAACCAGCATGCTCACTCCTCCTCCAAGTACTTCTTTACTATCTTCCTGACGCCCCGCCTCAGGATGTCCGAGGCGGTTGAGATGCTTATGCCGAAGTGCTCGGCAATCTCACGCACTCCCGCCCTCTTGGGGATGTCAAAGTAGCCCGTGGCGAAGGCGTACTCCAGAACGTCCCTCTCCCGCTCCGTCAGCAGGGCTGCAGCATCCTGGATTTCCCCCACCCGCAGGAGCTCAAAGGAGTAGTTCTGGCTCTCCAAGAGGCGTGCCAGCTTTGCAAGGGAGGAGCGCCTGGCGGTTATAATCCACTCCACGCCGTCCTCGGTGTGCCTGGCGGATTTTATGAAGCACCCAGCCTCTATTATGCTCCTCGCGGGCACGCACTTGGGCACAGCCACCGAGGCTCTTATCTTTGAGCTGGAGATTTTGCTCATGCCCTCCACAACCCCGCTCTTTATCTCCCCCACAACCTCCCCGGAGCACCTGCCGCACTCAATCTCCAGAAGGCTCTTTACACCCTCCCTCCGGTAGGGCGCCGCATCAAGGAGCCTGACCTCGGCCTTCCTGGATACCTGTGCCATTGCGCAGCTTCTTGGAAGCCTGACCCTCAGCTTTGCCTCTATCACCGCCCCACCACCGAGATTAGAGCAAAAACAAAAAAAGAAAAGGGGAAGTTCAGTCGGATACCGATATGGCGTTTGTGGGACAGCTGTTTATTACCTCCTCAAGGTCGCAGTCCGAGCCATCCCCTATAACGTAGCTCTTATCGTCCTGTATCTGGAAGGTGCTCGGACACAGAGACTCACAGGTTCCACACCCGACGCATGCATCCAGGTCTATCTCTATCGCCATGTAACCTACCTCCTCAGCCATACATAGCACACCCACTATTTAAAAATTTTCTAAAATACGCCTCTGTATCCCAACCCGCATGTATCCACCGGGGTCATAGCCACAACATTATGGCTCGTCACGAGGAGAGCATGACGGATGGTTGATAAGATTTGGAGGCAGGTGGGCATATGAGATTAATAGCCTCATTCTACTTGAAATAACCATAAGATTCTAAAAATAATGTTGTATATTTCAAAATTAAGAATGCCATAGATTATATTATTCTCAGGGGTTTACCTAAAAATAAACACATAACACATGAACTTATGCTTATTTCAGGATAAATTATACACAACAAGAATTTTTGATTAATGGTAATTTGAAAAAATTGTATCCAATAACACTTGAGACAGACGAGTATAAACTGTTAAATTTAACAGTATGCTTTGAAGATGCTGGCATATATTATCTACAAATAGGAATAATCTTAGACCCATATAAAAAACAAAAATACATCAGACAAAAAAACACTCTACCTCCTGGAAATGTTTATCTCTCTCCAAAAATTTTAGTTAATGTTAATAAAGCTTGAGCATTAATGATAAAAATGCCGGATAATAAGCGAATAAACAAAAAAGGCCTAATAAATCTTTCTATAGCTGGTGCAATATTTATTTTCGTCTCTTCTATATCAAGTTTTTTTATGGGATTGTATTATGCTGCAATGGTCCTGGTAATCTACTGGATACCAAAAGCGCTACTAAAATACAGCAAAATAAATCTTTTAAAGAAAACAGATCTGCTTAACATAATTATCTCAGTAGTTACGTTTATTTTGGTTTCTAACGCATCATCTTTTTCGCTCGGGTTATTCTACTCTGCCATCATTATTGGGATTTACTGGATACCAAAAATTTTTCTAAAAATATAAAGAACATGAGATATTGATGGTGCATATTAGTAATTCACTTAGAGTTGAATTGTAGCAACATATTCTCCACCATATTACTATAGTGGTGGCGAATTTTTCTTCCGGGTGTATCCGGTGCTGTCCCTCTCAGTGGCAACCACCGCAAGGGTGCAGAAATAGCCGCTACCATTCATGGTATTCATTATTATTTGAGCATAAAAATTATGATCTGACAATAAAAATTATCATGCGTTAATTATTTATGCGATGGAAGCGAAATAAACAATTGCCAATCTCAGAAGGGGAGGAACCCAGGGTGAGTCCTCCGGGGGGTGGGGGCCCACGGGCTCATCATCCCTTGCCTTTTTCTCTGTGAAGCCCCACAACCTTTTTATTTATTTCGGGCAGATAGGTGGCTGAGGTGAACTGACATGCCGGGCGGGAAGGTATATCTGATGCTTGTTCTGGTACTTGCTGCAGGGCTGCTGGCTGGGTGCACTCAGGAGAAG
>WANG01000155.1 GCA_015521945.1 Candidatus Hydrothermarchaeota archaeon | reverse complement strand
CTTCAGGATTGTTTAACTCGTTACGCTGCCCCGAGTTAACACCCCACCAGCGGGGGCATGGTGTAGCGGCTATCATGGCGGGCTCCAGACGATTCCCGAGGGAAACCCGCAGACCTGGGTTCAAGTCCCAGTGCCCCCACTCCTTCTCCACCCCCATGCATCTCTTGCACGTGGCTCCACGCACGAGCACCCGGGCTGTGGGTTAGAAAAGTGAGGCTCTGCCCTGCCTGTTTTTCATCATTCAAACCACAAGACATATATAGCACCCTTCTCTATATAGATATCCACTGATAACCCGTCTGTGGATTAACAACCCAAACCGGGGGTAAGAGGTGATGAGTGCGGATTCAACGGATATAGCGCTGTTTGTCAAGGTAAGTGAGGGCAACGTGGTGCGCTGGGACAGGGGGCGGATAGCCGAGTCTCTCCGCAGGGAGGCAGGTGTCAGCGGGGAGGTTGCGGAGCAGATAGCGGGGAGGGTGGAGCGCATAATCCGGGAGTCTGGCATAGAGTTCATAACGGGTCCCCTCATCAGGGAGATCGTGAATGCCGAGCTGATAAAGCTCAGGATGGAGGAGGAGCGCAAGCGCTACACCCGGCTCGGCATGCCCATGTATGATGTGGAGCAGCTCATAACCAAGCAGAACAAGGAGAACGCCAACGTCCCCCATGGTCCCGAGGCTACCAACCTGAGCCTTGCTGAGAGCATAAAGAAGCAGTACGCCCTCCTCAGGGTGTTCTCCCCCGAGGTTGCTCTCGCCCACGAGCGTGGGGACATACACCTGCACGACCTGGGGTTCATAGACCGCCCCTACTGCTCCGGCAACAGCATAGAGTACGTGAAGAAGTTCGGGCTCAGCCTGCCCAACGCCCTGAGCATCTCAAAGCCGGCGAGGCATGCGGAGGTGCTGGTGCTCCACCTTATAAAGTTCTCGGCGGCGCTTCAGGGCGTCTTTGCGGGTGCGATAGGCTGGGATGCGGTGAACCTGTTCATGGCACCCTACCTTGAAGGCAGGAGCGAGCGCGAGGTTGAGCAGGTGGCGCAGATGCTGGTGTTTGAGTTTGCCCAGCAGGCGGTGGCGAGAGGCGGGCAGAGCATCTTCTCTGACCTTAACCTCTACTGGGAGGTGCCCAAGCACTTCGCGGATGTGGAGGCGATAGGACCGGAGGGCAGGTACACCGGCAACACCTACGAGGACTACCTGGAGGAGGCGCAGCGCTTTGCCAGGGCGCTGATAAGGGTTTACATGCAGGGCGACGGCATGGGGAGGCCCTTCTTCTTCCCGAAGCCCCAGCTCCACATAACCGAGAGGCTGTTCAGCACCGAGGGGTACAGGGAGTTCCTGTACGAGATAGCCCAGCTCAGCTCCGAGAAGGGAAACAGCTACTACGTGTTTGACCGCGGTGAGACTGCGAAGATAAGCGAGTGCTGCCGCCTTGCCTTCAAGCTGGATGAGAACGACCTGCAGGACGCCAAGACCCCCTGGAAGATGCGCTACTCTGCCATGCAGAATGTGACCATTAACCTGCCCAGAATCGCCTACGAGGCAAGGGGGAGCGACGAGAGGCTGCTGGAGCTGCTATCGGAGCGCATGAAGCTGGCGGCGGAGGCGCACGTTGCCAAGCGGGAGTTCATAGTCAGGCTTCTCAGCTTAGGCAAGAACGGTCCCTTAGGGCTGCTGTGCATGGACAAGGATGGAGAGCCCTACTACCGCCTGCACAGGGCGACCTTCCTGATGGGCATGCTGGGCCTCAACGAGATGGTGCAGTACCACCTGGGCGAGGAGATGCACGAGAGCAACTACGCCCTGCGCTTCGGGCTCAAGGTGATAGCGCACATGAGCAGGGAGTGCGAGCGCTTGGGCGAGGATTACGGCATGCGCTTTGTGCTTGAGCAGACGCCCGCGGAGAGCACCGCCTACAGGATGGCGAAGCTTGACTTGGAGCACTACCCGGAGCACGCCCGGCAGGTGGTGAAGGGCAGCATGGAGAGGGGAGAGGTTTACTACACCAACTCCACCTATCTCAACGTGTCCGCCCCCGTATCGCCCATTGAGAGGGTGAAGAAGGAGGGCATGTTCCACCCGATGATTCACGCAGGCAGCCTGACCCACATCTGGCTGGGCGAGGCGAAGCCCGAGCCCGAGGCTATCGCGAAGTTCGTGGTGCGCACCTTCAGGCACACCACGAATGATCAGATAGCCTTCTCCCCGGAATTCTCCTCCTGTCTTGACTGCGGAAGGGTTGACAGGGGGCTGTGGTAAATGGAGGTGAAGGAAATGGATGAGGTAGTGAGCAACACCTGCCCGCACTGCGGGAGCAACCACGTGGAGTACATAACCCGTGTCACGGGGTTCTTCTCCAAGGTGGGCAGCTGGAATAAGGGCAAGATTGCAGAGCTCAGGGACAGAAGGCAGGCGATACGCTACAACAGGCGCAGCCTGCTCGGCATGGTGGCGGAGGTGGAGCAGGCAGAGAGCCGCAGGGTGAAGGTGTTCGTGAAGAACAACTGCCCCCGCTGCCCGGCTGCCAAGGAGCTGGCTGAGAAGCTCAGGGCGAAGGGGCTCAGGGTTGAGGTGTACGACGTGGAGAGCCTTGAGGGCATGGCAGAGGCGAGCATGTACAGCGTGCTGGCAACGCCGAGCATAGTGGTCACGGAGGGCGACACCGAGGTGGCGAGCTGGCGGGGTGTGGTGCCTGCGGAGAGCGAGCTCACCCTCGCCCTGGAGCCAGAGCACGGGAGCGAGAAGGTGGCGGCTGCACCTGCCGCCTGACTCTCCTTTTCTCCGGTGTAGCCTGATGTACGGCACCGTCAGGGTGAACGTGGAGCTGGAGAGGGTTCGTGAGGTGCTCCTGAAGGAGGGGTTCCGCGAGCCCCTGCTTCAGCTCAGAAGGGAGGGGCAGGTGTTCGGGATGGTAAAAGAGCTGAGCGACACCCTTGAGGTGCACGTGCGTGCCTATGCGGACGGGAGCCTTGATGCCGAGGTGGAGGTTTCCCGGCGGTTTCTGGAGCACCTCACCGCGGGCTCCGAGCCCGCACCCGAGCTTCTCGCGGGCGTGCTGAGGAGGCACGGGATAGAGTGTGAGGTTACCAGGCACCCTGCAGGAGAGGTGCACGCACCCGTCACGCTCACCCCCTGGAAGCCGCTGGCTGCGGTTGCGGCGCTCCTGCTCCTGCCCCTGATTCTGAGGCGGGGAATGAAGGGAAGCGGAGATGGCACCTGAGAGCGGGGTGCGAATCAAGGGCATGGTTGAAGCCAGCTTTGTGGACTGGGATGGTAACATAGTGTGCACCCTCTTCCTGCCGGGGTGCAACTTCAGGTGCGGATTCTGCTTCAACCACGAGCTCGTGTTGGCACCGGAGGGGCTTGAGGACGTGCCCTTGGAGTACGTCCGGGAGTACCTGAGGGCCAACAGGGACTTCTTGGACGGGGTCTGCATCACGGGGGGCGAGCCCACCCTGCACGGGATTCAGGAGCTGTGCCGCATGGTCAAGGAGCTGGGGCTCGGGGTTAAGCTGGACACCAACGGCTCAAATCCGGAGGTGGTCGCCAGCCTGATTGACTCTGGACTGGTGGACTTCGTGGCGATGGACGTCAAGGCGCCCTTTGATGACGGGAGCTACTCTCTGGTCTCTGGAGTTGAGGTGCGGGCGGAGAGGCTCAGGAGGTGCGCCGAGCTCATAGCCTCGCGGGTGGAGCACGAGTTCAGAACCACCGTGGTGCCGGGGGTGCACACACCGGAGGTGGTGGAGGACATCGCCAGAGCCCTTGCAGAGCTCGGGGCACGGAAGTACGTGCTGCAGAAGTTCATACCGGAGCTGGCGATGAGCGAAGAGCTGCGGAGGCTCAAACCCATGAGGGATGAGGAGATGGACGCCCTGGTGGAGGTGGCGGGGAGGTACATAGACGTGGTCAGGTGGAGGGGGCGGTAGCTGCACCCCCAGGCTTCCCCTCACGCAATCCTGCTGCCCTCCTCCACCTCCCCGTGTATCTGCACAGCCTCCCCTGCCTCGGTGCGCAGCACCAGCACCTCGCTCCTCTCCCCTGCCACCTCAAAGGGCTCCACGTTCACCAGCACAGCCACGAGCCTGCCTCTTAGCTTCTCCGCATCCCTCAGCTTCGCCACAGCCCGTTTCTTCGTCTCCCCCAGGCTGAGGGTGAGCCGGAAGTAGCCCTCCCCCAGCTCCTCAACCCCCTCAACCCTGGCAGCTCTGAACTCAAAGCGGGAGAAGAAGTCGTAGGTTACCTCCGGCTTTGAGCCGAACATCTCCTCAAATTTTGTAACCCTCGTGGTTATGCTGCGCAGCCTCTCTATGTCCTCGTCGCTCAGCTTGGGGAACAGAGGCTCAGGCTTTGCGATCTTCATGCCCGGCTTGAGCTTCTCCCTGCCCACGTCCTCAAGCTTCCCCGGCTCCGCCCCCAGCATCTCGTACACCCTGCGGGCGCTTTTGGGCAGGAAGGGGCTCATCAGCACAGCAAGGTCGTAGCACAGGTTGGCGCACACGTAGAGCGTTGCTCCTGCGCGCTCGGGCTCAGCCTTAACCTTCTTCCAGGGCTCCTGCGCCTGGAAGTAGGCGTTG
>WANG01000154.1 GCA_015521945.1 Candidatus Hydrothermarchaeota archaeon | reverse complement strand
CGCACCATACTCTCCCGCTGAAGCGCACCTTTCACCACCTCACCAGGTTTCTGCACGTGGGGATGGTGCTCCCGGTGCCCATGAAGATATACAGGAAGACCAAGATAGCCGAGTACACCATCAACCTGCCCCAGGTGTTCCTGCTCGGAGGTGCGGTTGGCTTCTCCTCTGGGCTCTTGGGAGTTGGTGGCGGCTTCCTGCTGGTGCCGGGGCTGGTCTTCCTTGGCATACCCATGAAGGTGGCGGTGGGTACCGACCTGACCCAGATAATCGCCTCCGCCACCGTGGGCACCGCAACCTACTTCATGGGCGGGTACGTTGACCCCATAATAGGTGGTCTCCTCATGGCTGGCGGAATCGCTGGCACCTTCATCGGCGCCAGGCTCAACAAGCGCATGCCCACCTCCACCCTCAAGAAGATCTTCGGCGTGCTTATGCTGTTCGTGGGTGCTCTCATGATAAAGAACGCCCTCGCAGGTGCAGGTGCCCTTGGAGGGGTGTGATGAAGCTCCTGGTGCCCTCGGACGGCTCGGAGCACTCCAAGAAGGTCATCGCCCACGCTGTTGGGCTTGCAAGGCAGCTTGGAGCGGGGGAGCTCAGGGTGCTGTACGTTGCCAACACCTCGGAGCTTGAGGAGCTTCCCAGGCTGGAGGAGATGCTCTCCTGCAGGGGCTCCTGCGAGACCGGGGAGCTGATGAGGCGGGTTGAGGAGATGGTGGACCAGAGCGCGGCGAAGGCGCTGAGCCACATAAAGGAGGAGGTGGAGAGCATCCCCCACCCGGGGCTTGAGGTGAGCTTCGTGGTGAGGAAGGGCGAGCCGGCGGTGGAAATCCTGGAGGAGGCTGAGAGCTGCGGCGCCGAGATGGTGGTCATGGGCTCCCTGCGCCTCGGCAGCCGTGTGGCTCTGGGAAGCACCGCCGACAAGGTGCTCAGAAGCGCGGGCGTGCCTGTAATGGTCGTAGGGCCCCGCTCTGAGCTCCCCGATAAGGTTGAGAGGCTCCTGGTTCCCTTGGACCACTCAGGTGCATCCAGAGCAGTGCTGGAGGTGGCATCGCGCATCGCCTCGCGCCTGGGCGCCTCCATGGAGCTCTTCCACGTGGTGAACGAGCCCGTGATAAGGTACTTCTCATCCCTCAGCGGCCTTGGTGAGGAGGAGAAGAGCAGGCTAATATCCGAGTACATGGCCACCGCCCGGGAGAACCTGATGGAGCTCCTCCCGGAGGACGGACACGAGGCCAAGGTCGTGACCGGCGACCCCGTGAAGGAGATACTCAGGGAGATGGAGCAGGGGTTCGGGCTGGTGGTTATGGGCACCAGGGGTATGGGGCACATTGGCAGGTTCCTCATAGGGAGCGTGACGGGTGGGGTGATATGCCAGGCAACAAGACCGGTGGTGGTCGTGAGGGATTAGGCTAATCCCGCATCACCAGGGCGAGCACTGGCACCAGCTCCAGCCTGCCCAGCCACATCTGGAGTATCATTAGGAGCTCCTCCATGCCGGTGTACCCCGGGAGCACGCTCAGCCCGTTGTTGCCCTGGGCAGAGGCTGCCATGAAGGCCGCCTCCATGGTGGAGCGCCCCTGCAGCACGAAGGCGAGAACGCCGGCTGCGAAGATGAGGAGGTAGAGGAGCACGAAAACCAGTATGCCCAGCGCCTCCTCACCCTCAACCCTGCGCCCCCTGAGCCTGAGGGGCACAGCTCTTCCCATGCAGAGGCTGCGCAGGTACCACCGTGCGGCTTTCAAAACCGCCAGGGCTCTGAGCATCTTCAGCCCCCCTGCGGTGGAGCCCACGCCTCCACCAACCAGCATCGCCAGCACGAGGGCGTACTTGGAAGCCTCGTCCAGGGTGGAGATGTCCAGGGTGGAGAAGCCCGTGGTGGTTACGGCTGAGACGGAGGTGAAGGCTGCATCCAGGGGGTGCAGCCCGCGGAGGTAGAGGAAGGCTGCGAGCAGCCCCGTGGCGGCGAGGATGCCCCGCACCTCGGGGTCTGAGATAAACCTCCCGAACTCCCCCCTCATCACCCTGCGGTGAAGCACAAACCCTGTGCCCCCAGCCAGCATGAAGGGCATGACCGCAACCCTCGTTGCGCCAGGTGCCTCTGCAAATCCCCCCTCGGAGATGGAGAACCCGCCCGTGGAGACCGCGGTAAGGGCGTGGTTCACGGCTCTGAACACGGTGTCCCCGCTCAGGTAGAGGGCGAGAACCGCAGCCAGGGTGAGGATGGAGTAGATGTATAGTATCTTCCAGGTGGTGCTCAGTATGCTGGGCTCAAGCCGCTCGCTCCTCGCCTCTGCCAGGTAAAGCCTGGGGGCGGTGGCTGGGCTGAAGAGCACCGTCACCAGAACCAGGATTCCCATGCCGCCCACCCACTCCGTCAGGCTGCGCCACAGAATCACGCTCCTGGGAAGCTCACCCGGGCTGAGCACGCTTATGCCGGTGGTGGTGAAGCCCGACATGGCTTCAAAGTAGGCATCAAGCACGCCCGCGTGCACGGCGAGAAGGTAGGGGATGCTGCCTATGAGAGCCGCCAAGAGCCAGGCTGCGGCTGAGACCCTGAGGGCGAGGCGGCGGTCAAGAGCCCCCGGGGAGCTCACCCTCCTAAGCACCCACCCCGCGGAGATGCACCCCACGGCGGGGATGAGGAATACTGGAACAAGGGTGCGCTCCCCTAAGAGGGGGCTGGCAGCGGCCGGGAGGGTGAGAAGCGCCCCCATGCACAGGGTTACGGTGCCGAGGTAGTACAGCAGCACCATTGACCTCTCACCCTATGTGAGCGTTGGAAAGCATATATGCAGGCATCGCTACGTTTATCTTTGCTGCACGGCGATTGTAGCACGATGAAGGTACTTCACCGCAACATGAAGGAGGGCAAGCTAAAGCTGCGCCCTGAGAGCGTGGATGACCTCTGGTACCTGAAGAGCATCCTGGAGCCGGGGGATGCGGTTTACGGGGTTGCCTACCGCAGGGTGCGAGATGAGGAGCGCACCCGTGCCGACAGGGGGGAGCGGGTGCGCATGTTTCTGGGCATAAGGGTGAAGCAGGTGGAGTTCTCCGGCTATGCGATGCGCCTCAGGGTTATGGGGGAGGTGTTCTCGGGTCCCGAGGACCTGATATCCTTCGGCACGCATCACACCATTGAGGTAAAGCCCGGGGATACCATAACCCTCCAGAAGCAGCGGTGGCGCCGGTGGCACCTGGAGCGCTTAGCCGAGGCTGAGAGGGCTGCAAGGGAGGCGAGGGTGCTGATAGTGGCGGTGGAGGAGGGGGAGGCGGAGCTTGCGCTGGTGCGCAGGTACGGTGTTGAGTACGTGGCGAGGATTTCTGCAAGCGTGGCTGGAAAGCGCTACGCAAAGCAGCACGAGGCGAGTGCGAGGCAGTTCTACGCCGAGGTGGCGAAGAAGGTGGTGGAGGTGGTGAAGAAGGAGGGGGTTGAGGGGGTTATACTCGCAGGTCCCGGGTTCTGGAAGGACTCCCTGATGCAGGTGATAGGGGAGCGCTACCCCGAGGTGGCGAAGCGCTGCCACACCGAGGGCACGGGGTGCGGGGGGAGGAGCGCGGTGCAGGAGGTGCTGAGGCGCCGGGTGATAGAGCGCATCCTGAAGGAGAGCCGCATCTCGGAGGAAACCGCCCTGGTGGAGCGCTTCTACCAGGAGCTCGCAAGGGGAGGGCTGGCAGCCTACGGCATCTCCGAGGTTAGCAGGGCAATTGACTACGGTGCCGTGGAGACCCTGCTGATAAGCGACACCTTCCTGAGGAAGCACCCCGAGGCTGACAGGCTGATAGAGCGAGCTAAGGGGATAAGGGCGAAGGTGCTCATAGTGAGCACCGAGCACGAGGCAGGGGAGCGGCTTGATGCCGTTGGCGGGCTGGGGGCGATTCTCAGGTTCAGGGCATGAATTAGGGAAACCTAAATATATGCCTAACTTAGGAAAACCTAATACAGGTGATGGATATGCTCGGGCAGTTCGTGATAACCTTCCGGGAAGCCTTTGAGGCGATGCTGCTCATGGCGATACTGGTGATGTACCTGCACAGGACAGGCAGGGTGGAGCACGTCAGGAGCGCCATCTACGGTGCACTGGGTGCGCTCGTGGCGGGTGGCGCACTCGCAGCTGGAGTTGCGGTTCTCTACGGGGGGCTCGGCGAGGGCAGCAGGGAGCTGTTTGAGGGCGTCGCATCCCTGCTCGCCGTGGGTGTGCTGACCTACATGGTGTACTGGATGGCAACCAAGGGCAGTGAAATCCACCGTGAGGTGGAGAGGAAGGTAAGCTCCAGCAGGAGCCACTTAGCCGTGGCTGCGGCAGCCTTCGTTTTCGTGGTCAGGGAGGTGATAGAGACGGTGCTCTTCCTCACACCCTTCGCCGCCAGAGACGCCGTCGCCACAGGCACGGGAGCCCTCGCAGGCGTGGTGCTTGCAGGTGCGCTGAGCTACGGCATATTCTCCTTAGGCATGAGGTTCCCGCTGCGCAGCTTCTTCTACTACTCCAGCATGATGCTGGTGCTGATTGCAGGTGGCCTGGCGGGGTACGGCACCCACGAGCTGATTGAGTACGCGGAGGAGCAGGGGTACGAGCTCGGGTGGCTGGGAGAGCCGGCATACACCCTCAACATACCCCCGGACTCACCCCTCCACCAGAACGGTGTGGTGGGCAGCGTGCTGGCGGTGCTCTTCGGGTACACGGTGAAGGCGGAGTGGCTCAGGGTGCTGGTGCACGCCACCTACCTCGCCATTGCCCTGCCCGCGGTGCACTTGGCGTACGCCTCACGCAGGAGGGTGCACAGAAAGGCGCACGCCGAAGCCGAGGCTGAGGCTGCGTGAGCTACACCGGCAGCCCCAGCCTCCTCCTCTTCTCCAGTATCACCTCCTCCAGCATGTCCGCGCTCTCCTTCGGGTCAGAGCTGTGGATGAACTTGGCTCCCAGGAGCTCCTCCGCCTTGTCGGTGAGAAGCTCTGTAACAAGCTGGCTGCCAGCCACCCGTGGAAGGGGGTTCACGTGGGTTGTAACGCCCAGCGCCACCGCCCAGGTGCCTATGCTCAGCGCCTTCTCGGTGTTGTACTCTGGAGCGCTCGCCGCAACGGGCAGGTCCTTTATCGCCACCCCCAGCTTCTCCGCAAGGGCCTTGAGGAGCTGGTTTATCCTGGAGTTGTCCACGCAGGAGCCGAAGTGCAGCACCGGCGGCAGAGCCTCAAGACCCGCAGCCTCCCCCAGAGCCTTCAGCACCCCCTGCAGCCTGCTTCCAGCCATCCTGTACCCAGCAGGTTGCATCAGCCCAGCCTTGGCGTGGGCGTGAGCGGCGCACCCCGTGGCGATCACCAGGATGTCCCGCCTTATCAGCTCCTTCGCCAGCTCCACGTGCATGAGGTCGTGGGGCACCCTGGGGTTGCTGCACCCCACTATAGCCACCGCCCCCTTCACGTCGCCCTTCGCTATGCTGTCAACCAGGGGGGCGAGGGGGTCAGAGGGGCTGAGCTTTGAGAGCACCTCCAGCAGCGCCTCCACGCTGAACCCCGCCAGGACCTCGGTGCTGAAGCCGGGGATGTGCACCTTCCCTGGGTCGCGCCTTCTGAAGTTCTCAATCGCCCGCATTACTATCTCCCTCGCCACCTCATCAGCCCTGCGCTCGTCAAACTCCACGTGCTCAGCGTCGGGGAGCTTCACAATGGGTGCCGTGGTGATTATCTTCGTGTGGAAGCACTTCGCCGCCTCTGTTAGAGCAGGAAAGATGCACTGGTAGTCCACCACCACCGCATCAAGAGCGCCTGTGGCTATAACAAGCTCCGAGTTCAGCTCGTTGCCCACCGCGGGGATTCCAAGCCTCTCCAGTATCTCGTTGCCTGTGCAGCATATCCCCACCACATTTATCCCCTTCGCACCCGCCTTCTTTGCCTCCTCCTGCAGCGCCTCCGCAGCCTCAACTATCTTCTCGCTCAGCACCGGCACGTGCCCGTGGCAGGCTATGTTTACGTACTCCTCCTCCAGCACGCCCATGCCGGCTCTGCTGAACACGGGCTTCGGGGTGCCGAAGAGCACGTCCTGCAGGTCGGTGCTCAGGTGCAGCCCGTAGAAGCCGTCGGCTATTCCTGCCTTTATGCACCCGAGTATGAGGTTAACCGCATCCGCATCGTTGCCCATGCTGGTGCGGTGCATGCCCTCAAGCACGGGAAGCATGCCACCCTCGGGCAGCACCCCGAGCCTTGACCAGGTTTCCAGGCGCTCCTGCGTGGCGTGCATCCTGAGCCACCTGCCCCCGTTGGCGTGGGCAGCGCCTATCTCCTCAAGGGCGAGCAGGGCAACCCTCTCGGCAAGCTCCATTACCGGCATGGTGTCGGCACCCTCAATGCCCAGCGCCGAGGCGATGCGCCGCAGCTTGGGCTCGTCCCTGATGGTGTAGGGTGCCTCACCCCTCGCTGCTTGCAGCAGGGCTATGGCAACGTGCCTGGCATGGTCAACGTGGGAGGCTGTGCCCGCCACGGTGTTCCTGAGCAGCCCCCTGGCAACCATGACATCTGCGGTGGCGCCGCACACCCCGCGGTCAGCCCTGGCGGTTATCCTGCACGGACCCATGGCGCAGTTCCTGCAGCTCACCCCGGTGTAGCAGTAGGGGCACTTGGGCTCTTGCCGCAGAAGACGGTCAAAGGCGGTCTCAACCCCCGCCTTCCTCGCAACCTCAAACATCTCCAGGTTGGCGGGGTCTATGGTCTTGTCAGAGTCTTCTCTCGCCTCTATCTCACGCTTCTCCTTAAGAACAAGATTCTCATCCATCGTCCCTTCACCTCCCCTTATGAATTTGTAGTGCATG
>WANG01000153.1 GCA_015521945.1 Candidatus Hydrothermarchaeota archaeon | reverse complement strand
GCTCCCCGCCTGGGATAGCAGCTCCCCCAGGATGCCCCCCATGGCAGGCTGACCGTTGTTTCTGGGTCTGGCAGTGGCAAGCTGGTTACTCCTCTTCTTCCTCCTCTTCTGAAAGTCAAAGAAGTTGTACGCCAACCTCACCAGCCTCTCTAAACGTTAACATTTTTGTTGCCCCACTTATTTATAGCTTACTGCCTCCCTCCTGAGCAACCTGCTGAAGAAGCCCAGGTTCCAGAACACCACCGCCGTGGCGAGGAGGGCGAGCACCCTCAGGCTCCTGGTGAGGCTTCCCGTCCTTCCCAGAAGGAGCGCCAGAAGCAGGGCTGCAGCGCCCGCAGGTACCAGGAGCAGGGGGGGATACGCTGAGGATGCAAGGAGCCATGCCGCTGCAATCGCGAGGGTTGCGAAGGGAACATAGTGCATCCTCCTGAAGAACCCGTACTTCCTCAGCAGGTACGCCTGCACCCCCCCGTAGGAGCGCATCATCCTTGCGAAAGCCCTCCAGCTCTGGGGGCGGCGGTGGTACACAACAGCGCCCGGCACGTGCATCAGCCTGTACCCCGAGCGCCTAAGGCGGTGGTCAAGCTCCACGTCCTCCCCCGGCCAGAGATCCTCCTGGAAGCCTCCAGCCTCAAGCAGCACCCTCCTGCGGTACATGGAGCAGCACGAGGGGTTGTGCTCCACCTCCACGGGGTGCTTGGAGTTCCTGGTGTACTCCCCCACTATGCCCGAGAGCTCAAGGAAGAGCTGCACGCACCTCCCGAACTCGGTCTCCTCCCGGTGGGCGCGCTGCACCCCGCCAACCCCCGCCACCTCCGGGGAGGTGAAGCCCTTCAGCAGCTCCCTTATCCACTCCCTGTCCACCGTGCAGTCGGCGTCGGTGAAGGCAACGAACTCGGCATCGCACACCTCAGTGCCCAGGTTCCTCGCCTTTGAGGGACCTGCTCCGCAGGTCTTCAGGTAGCTCAGGTGCCCGTGCCTCCTGGCGTACTCCTTTATTATCTCGGGGGTGGAGTCGGTGGAGCAGTCGTCCACGAATATCAGCCTGAGCTTATCCTTCGGGTAGTTCACCTCAAGCAGGGAGCGTATGCACTCCTCAACGTGGCGCTCCTCGTTGTAAGCCGGGACTACCACGCACACCTCTGGGGTCATCGTCCCACTTTCTGGGCTATCAGGTAGGAGAAGAAGTTCCTCGCCCCTCTCAGCTTCCTGTAGAGGTCGGAGAGGGAGCGGGTGTCCAGCAGGAACTTCACCATGTACCCGGGGCGGAGGTAGAAGCTCTTGAGCCCCTTGTCAACGTAGTACTCAATCTCCTCCCTGCTCAGGTTGGGGTACCTCACCACCGTCGCCTGCTCACCGTCGTCCAGCCAGTCCGACCAGGACTTCGCCTCTATGAGCCCCTGCTCCTCGCATATCTTGTAGTACTCGGTGCCGGGGAAGGGCATGGCAGCCGAGAACTGAACGGTGTCAAGGTTAAGCTCCAAGGCGAACTTTATCGTCCTCTCCAGGGTCTCCTTCGTCTCCCCTGGCAGTCCCAGCACGAAGCACCCGTGCACCACCAGCCCCGCCTTGTGGGCGAGCTTGACGAAGTCCCTGGACTGCTCCAGCCTCAGCCCCTTGCGCATGTTGTCAAGGATGCGCTGGTCACCTGACTCAAATCCCACCAGCAGCTCCCTCGCCCCCGCCTTCTTCATCTTCTTGAAGAGCTCCAGGTCGCCTGTATCCGCCCTGGCATTCACCGACCAGGTGACGTCCAGCCCCCTCTCAAGAATCTCGTCGCACACCTGCATGGCTCTCTTCTTGTTCACGGTGAAGGTGTCGTCCTCAAAGAAGATTTCGCCCTTCCGTATCTGGGGCCAGTTCTCAACGTCATACTCCATCTCGTCAACCACGTTCTTTGGGGAGCGGAAGCGGTAGCGCCTGCCGTGCATGACCTGGGGCCAGAGGCAGAAGATGCACCTGAAGGGGCACCCTCTTCCGGAAATCATGTCCATGTAGGGGTACAGCTTGCCCCCGTCAAAGTACTTCATTATGTCCAGGTGGTGCCAGGCGGGGAAGGGCAGCTCGTCTAAGTTCTCAATGAATCCCCTCTGCTCGGTGTGCACCACCCTGTCGCCCTCCATGTAGGCGATGCCCGGGACGCTCTTCAGCTCCTTTCCCTCGTCAAGGGCACGGACGATGTCTCTGACCGTGTAGTCGTACTCCCCCTTGGCGATGACGTCAACGCTCCCCTTGGCGTCCCTCAGGGTCTCATCCGGCAGGGCGGTGGCGTGGGGTCCGACCATTATTACGAAGCTGTCAGCCTCCTCCTTGCATATCCTTGCGCACTCTATGTCGGAGTAGATGGACGGGGTGGTGGAGTCCAGCACAACCACATCCGGCTTACCCCGCCTTATGAGCTCCCTGAGCTTGCGCTTCCCCCAGCCCTCGGCAGGGAAGTCGTACAGCTTCACATCGTAACCATCACGCTCAAGCACGGCGGTGGCGTAAGCCAGCCAGTCGGGTGCCCTGAGCACCCTGCCTCTCGTTCTTGCCGCCCACCGCTGGGTTCTGCAGAAGTCCTTCACAAAGGGCTCGTTTATAACAAACACACGCATGCCGTCACCTTCCTCTGCTGCTCACCTGACACAGCCTCCACCTTTCACCTCTCTCTATACCAATAATACTCATCAGCCACGCCGAAAATATTATCTGTACTCCCACTATGAAAACCGTGGCAGCGAATATGGCGGTCCTGAGGGTGGGTAGCTCTCCGAAGCCGCTGGCGTACCAGCGCAGCAGTATCTGCAGGTTGAGCAGGAAGCCCGCCAGGGCTATAACTCCACCTGTCATTATCCCCATCTCAAGCCTGAAGTGCCTCTGGATGAAGCTCAGCAGCCTGTCCTCGTCTATGAAGCCCTCCACCATGGCGAAGGTCTTGGCGGTTATTCCAGCGAGGAGTATGTTGAGCCCCAGCAGGGTGAGGAGGCTGCCCAGTATCATGGGGTGGATGTCAAGGGTTATCTCCCCGATGCTGATGGGCCCGCGGAGGAAGAGCAGCATGAGCCCCAGCCCGAGGAGGAATATGGTGCACCCCGGGAGGATGAAGAGGTAGTCGGGGCTGTACATCAGCATGAACCTGAGGTGGCGCCACCCGTCGCGCAGGGAGCTGAGCTTGGGCCTGCTGCCGCCCCTGCGCCTGTACTCTATGGGCACCTCCACTATCCTGAGTCCCTTCCTTCCAGCCTCCACCACCATCTCGGTGGCAAACTCCATGCCCGTGGTGCGCAGGGCGAGGCGGTTCAGCGCCTCCCTGGTTATGGCACGCATGCCGCAGTGGAAGTCGCTTATGCCGGTGTGGAAGAGCAGGTTGCCGATGAAGGTCAGGAGGGGGTTGCCTATGTAGCGGTGCAGCGCGGGCATGGCGCCCTTCTCCATCTTCCCCCTGAACCTGGAGCCTATGACCATGTCCGCCTCGCCCCTGAGGATGGGCTGGATGAACTCAACCACGCGGTCAAAGGGATACGTGCCGTCGGCGTCCCCCATCACTATTATGTCCCCAGAAGCCTCGCTAAGACCCCGCAGGTAGGCGTTGCCGTACCCCCGCCTGGGCTCGTACACCACCTTAGCGCCCGCCTGCCTCGCCTCCTCGGCGGTTCTGTCCTCGCTTGCGTTGTCAACCACTATAACCTCAGCCTCAAGCCCCAAGCTCTTCAGCCCTTCCAGGTCTATCTGCCTTATGGTTTTTCCCACAACACCCTCCTCGTTAAGGGCAGGAATTACGATGCTCACCTTCCTGAAACTCGGCACACCCCTCCCGCCGCCGCTCGCCTTCTCCTGCCCTTGCTCCATTACTTAGCTCCGTGCACCATCACCTTAGTAAGAATTACGGTAGGCGGGTTTGCTGCTGCGTGCTCTTAATAGCTGAAGAGTGCGGTGCTGAAAGATGAGGGCGAGAGGAGCGCTTTTTTCCCTCTTTCCGTGGGCGTGGCATGTGCGCAGCGGTGAGCTTTTCCTCGGCTGCGCAGGGTGGGGGAGCATGTCAAGGGGTGCAGAAAGCTTTATGCGCAGGAATGTGCAACTCTGCGCACATGCATGTGCTAAGGGTAACGGCGCTGGTGTGCTTTCTGCTGATGCTGAGCGTGAGCATGATTTACCCCGTGGTGAAGCACTACGTGATGGATGTTTACGGGGCGAGCGTGGCTCAGGCAGGCATGTTCGTGGCCGTGAACCTGCTCGCCTACGCCATCTTCGCCCCCATCTGGGGTGCCCTGTCTGACCGTGCTGGAAGGAGGAGGGCATTCATCCTCATCGGCCTTGCCGGCAACTCGGCAATGCTCCTGCTCCAGGCGAACGCTCCGAGCTTGGGGTGGCTCATAGCCTTCAGGCTGGTGGAGGGGATATTCACGGTCATGGTTTACTCCACCGCCATGGCGCTCGTGCTGGACGTTTGCAGGCGTGAGAGGTACGGCAGGGGTCTGGGGCTCGTGGGCATGGGGATAGCAGGTGGCATGGCCTTCGGCACCCCCGCGGGAGGCGCCTTCGGGGAGCTAAGCCCGGTTATGCCCTTCTACGCCGCCTCCCTCATAATCTTCCTCGCCCTGCTCTTCTCCTGGAGGTTCCTGGAGGAGGTGCCGGTGGAGGGCAGCACCTCTGCGAGGAGGAGCATACGCAGGGTGCTGGGGAGGAAGGAGCTGCTGGTGCCCTACTCCTTCTCCTTTATTGACCGCTTCACCGCAGGGTTCTTCGTGAGCGTGTTTCCGATAATGCTGGGTACGAGGTGGGGCATGAGTCCAGGGGAGATAGGTGCATACATGTCAGCCTTCATGCTCCCCTTCGCCCTGCTGCAGTACTTTGGAGGTGTGCTGGCTGACAGGCTGGGCAGGGTAAAGCCCCTGGCGGTGGGGAGCGCCGTGTACGCTGCGTGCATAGGGAGCGTCGGTCTGCTCTCGCCTCCGGCAATACTCCTCCCCTTAGGGGTGGCGGGGGTGATGGCTTCCGTCATGCTGCCCGCCTCGGCGGCTCTCAGCGGGGACCTGGCACCGAGGGGCTCAAAGGGGGCAGCCATAGGGGGCTTCAACCTCTCGGGCTCCTTGGGGTTCGCCCTGGGTCCGGCGGTGGCAGGGGCGGTGGCGCAGGCCTACGGCTTCTCAGCCACCTTCCTGCTCGCCGGTGCCTCGGTGCTGGTGTTCCTGGGTATAGCCCTGCTCCTGCTCAGGGCGTGGGGCATCAGCCCAGACTCCTGACAGCCTCCACCAGCTCAGCCACCCTGCGCCGGCTCACCTCCTCCTGCAGCCTCCCCTCCCTGAACCAGGTGCCGACGATGCACCCGTGGGCGTGCTCAAGCAGGGCGGGTGCGTTTTCAGGAGTAACCCCGCTACCAACAAGCACCCACCTGGTGCACGCCCTCCTCGCCTCTGCAACCCTCTCGGGCTCTGGAGGCTCGCCGGTTCGCCTGCCGGTGAGGATTATCCCGTCGGCGCACCCCCTGGAAACGTTGGCCTCAATCTCCTCCTCCAAGGTGAGCTCCACCAGGGGGGCGGAGTGCTTCACCGCGATGTCCGCAAAAATCATCACCCCGCTCTTCAGGCGCTCACGGTAGCGCAGGGTTTCGTGCGCCCTCCCCGTGAGGATGCCCTCTCCCGCCACCCTCACCCCCGCATGAACGTTCACCCTTATGAAGCTCCCCCCGGTGGCGCTCGCCACGGCGAGGGCTGAGATGGCATCGTTGCGCAGCACGTTCACCCCGAAGGGCAGGCTCACCTCCCTCTTCACGTGCTCTATGACCGAGGACATGCACGCCACCACGTGGGACTCAACCCTGCGGGGCACGAAGGGAAGGTCTCCGTAGTTCTCAAAGAGCAGGGCATCCACGCCCCCGCTGTACAGGGCGAGGGCATCCCTGAGGGCACGCTCCCTCACAGCCTCCATCCCCCTGTACCCCGGAGACCCCGGCAGCGGAAGGAGGTGCACAACCCCTACCACAGCTCTGGACTTACCAAAAAGTTTTTCCATGGTGAATAAGGGCTCAGAGGGGGGATATAAATGTTCAGCCTGACGGTTGATGAGAGCAGGTGCAACGGAGCGGGAGTGTGCAAGAGCGTTTGCCCCAAGGGCGGAAAAATCTGGAGGATTGAGCCCGGCAGGTGCGTGCCCCATGACACAAGCTGGTGCCTGGCGTGCGCCAAGTGCGTGAGCGCCTGCCCCAACGGGGCAATCACCCTGAGGCTGTGATTTTCTCTCGTTAACCTGCGGGGGTGATGGAAAAGTATATAATAAAAAATCATGAAGAATCCGGGTGGTGTCCCTTATGGAGGATATACCGGTTGATGTCGGGCTGATATACGAGGGTGAGAGGATAAGGAAGTCCAGCATGTACGTTGACCTGGCTGGACCCAAGAGCAAGGGTGCGGAGCTCCTCCTGGTGGTCCCTCCTGATGAGGTGGAGGACGGGAAGGTTGAGGTTGTGGGTCCTGATGTTGACCAGATGGAGGAAGGCGGCAGGTACCCCTTCGGCATACTTATAAAGGTCGCCGGAGAGAAGCTGGAGGAGGACCTTGAGGGCGTGTTTGAGCGCAAGCTGCACTACTTCTGCAACTACATTCAGGGTTTCATGCACCTCAACTCCAGGGATATAATATGGTGCAGAATCAGCAAGGATGCCGCAAAGAAGGGGCTCAAGCTTTACCATGTTGGTAAGGTGCTGGTAAACCTGTACAAGAGCGAGTTTGATGTTATTGAGAAGATACAGGTGACCTTCTACACCGACGAGAAGGCTGTTGATGAGCACATCGCAAGGGCGAGGGAGGTTTATGAGAAGAGGGATGCGAGGGCTTCGGCGATAAAGGATGAGGACGTGGACGTGTTCTACTCATGCCTGCTGTGCCAGAGCTTTGCTCCGACCCACGTGTGCGCAATAACGCCCAGCAGGAGCGGCGGGTGCGGCGCCGTGACCTGGTTTGAGGGAAGGGCGGCGGTGAAGGTTGACCCCAGCGGTCCCATCGGTGAGATTCCCAAGGGTGAGGTGATTGACCCCGTGAAGGGGGAGTACTCGGGCATAAACGAGTACGTCAGGGAGAAGAGCAACGGCACCATAGAGAGGGTGTACCTGCACAGCCTGTTTGACTACCCCCACACCTCCTGCGGGTGCTTTGAGGCGATAGCCTTCTACATACCCGAGGTGGACGGCATAGGCATAGTGCACAGGGACTTCCACGGCGTAACCCCCTTCGGCATACCCTTCTCCACCATGGCGGGTCAGGTGGGCGGGGGTGTGCAGAGCCAGGGTTTCCTGGGTATAAGCATAGCCTACCTGCGCTCCCCCAAGTTCCTGCAGGGGGACGGCGGGTGGCGCAGGATAGTGTGGATGCCCTCCCAGCTCAAGGAGAGGGTGCGCTCGGCTATACCCCAGGAGATGTACGACCTCATCGCCACCGAGAACGAGGCGCAGGACCTGGACACCCTGAGGAAGTTCCTGGAGGAGAAGCAGCACCCGGTGCTTGAGAGGCTTAAAGCCGAGGAGGCGAAGGAGAAGGCGGAGGAGGCTCCGGAGGAGGAGCAGCCAGCGGCTACGATGCCCGAGCTAACGGTGCCCGTGCAGGCGGGTGCGGGTGCGCCGGTGGAGTTCACCATAACCTTCAAGAACGCAAAGATATATGCTGAAAAGATAATAATAAGGAGAAAGGAATGATAATCGCAGTTTCTGGAAAGGGTGGTACCGGCAAGACCGTGGTGGCTGCCCTGCTGGTCAGGTGCTTCACGGAGATGGGCAGGGAGGTGCTCGCCATAGACGCTGACCCGGATGCCAACCTGGGTGAGGCTCTGGGTGTGCAGGTGGAGCGCACCTTGGGGGATATCAGGGAGGAGATGCTGAAGAGGATGGAGTCAATGCCCCCCGGGGTGAGCTGGCGGACCGCCTTGGAGTACGAGACCCACAGGGCTATAGTGGAGGCTGACGAGTTTGACCTGCTCAGCATGGGCAGACCTGAGGGGCAGGGGTGCTACTGCGCCGTCAACCACGTGCTCAGGCAGATAATAGACACCATCGCGGAGAACTACGAGGTTGTGGTCATAGACACCGAGGCGGGTCTGGAGCACCTCTCCAGGAGAACCACCCAGAGCGTTGACGTGATGCTGGTGGTTACGGACACCTCAAAGCGTGGCATTACCACGGCGCTGCGAATAAGGGAGCTGGCGGAGAGCCTGAGCATAAGCTTCAGAAAGCTGGGGGTGGTGATAAACAGAGCCACCCCGGAGACGGAGCAGAGGATTGAGGAGTACGCGAGAGAGGTGGGTCTGGAGGTTGCGGGGGTGGTGCCCGAGGATGCGGAGGTGAGGGAGCTGGACCTCATGGGTGAGCCCCTGCTGAAGCTCTCCCGGGATTCTCCCGCTAAGAGGGCGGTGTGCGGGATTGCCGAAAAGTTGATGGAGCTGGGAGCATGAAGCTGGAGGACCTGCTCACTAAGCTTGTGGAGGTTGACAGCCTTGAGCTGGAAAACGTTGAGGTGGACGTTGAGGAGCTCATAATGAGCGTTAAGCAGAGCATGGTGATGCTCGCAAGGGCTGCTGCTCCTCAGGTGCAGAGGGTGGAGCAGAGAGCGGAGGCGCCCGCGAAGCCTGAGGAGGTGAGCTTTGAGCTGCCCGTGGACACCTATCCGGGCAGGATAGAGGAGGTTACCATAGGAGCCACCAGAGCCGAGGGTGGCACACGGGGGTACCAGGTGAAGATAGGGGGGCAGCGCACCCTGTACCTCTTTGAGGGCGGGTGGGTTAATAAGCCTGTGGTGAGCTTTGATGTTTTTGACATGCCGCAGCCCCAGTTCCCGAAGGCGCTGCGCGAGGTGTGGAGCGAGTACTGGGATTCCCCTGGTGAGTGGGCGAAGGAGGCTGTAAAGCGGGGCGCCGACCTGGTTACCCTGCATCTGGTTTCAACCGACCCGAAGGTAAAGGATACGCCCGTGAGTGAGGCTGCGAAGACGGTTGAGGAGGTGCTGCAGGCGGTTGATGTGCCCCTCGTCATAGGGGGCTCGGGCAACCCCGAGAAGGACCCCGTGCTGTTTGAGAAGGTGGCGGAGGTTGCGGAGAATGAGCGCTGCCTGCTTGCCAGCGCAAACCTTGACCTTGACCACGAGCGCATAGTCAGGGCGGCTGTAAAGCACAACCACAACGTGCTGAGCTGGGTTTCCTTGGACATAAACGACCAGAAGACCCTGAACAGGCTGCTGCTGAAGGAGGGTCTCCCCAGGGACAGGATGGTGCAGGACCCCACCACCGCCGCCCTCGGGTACGGGCTTGAGTACACCTACACCATGATAGAGAGGCTGAAGATAAGCGGGCTGAAGGGGGAGAGCGAGCTTGCCTTCCCCGTGAGCTGCGGTGTTACCAACGCCTGGGCTGCCAGGGAGGCGTGGATGAACGTGCAGGAGTGGGGTCCCAGGGAGTACCGGGGACCCCTGTGGGAGACGGTGAACGCGCTTGCGGTGATGCTTGCGGGCGCAGACATAATGATGATGCTCCACCCCGCGGCGGTGCAGGCGGTCAGGGAGCTGATAGACTCGCTGTTCAGCGATGCGGAGGATGCCAGCACCCTTGAGTGGCTGAAGGTCTGAGGATGAGCTCCGCCATAGAGGTAAAGAAGCTGCTGCCGGGCACGAACTGCAGGAAGTGCGGAACCACCTGCATGGGGTTCGCGGTTAAACTGCTCTCCGGCAAGGCGTCCCTTGAGGAGTGCCCCGAGCTGGAGAAGGCGGAGCACGTGGGCAGGAGGCTGAAGCTCAGGCAGCTCCTGGCTGACAGGCTGGCGCAGACCCCCACGAACTTCGTGATTCACGAGGACAGGTGCACAGGGTGCGGCAACTGCGTGGACGCCTGCCCTGCGAATGTGGCGATAAGCGTTGAGGTGAGCGGTGGCAAGGGTGGAGAGAGCAGGGACCTGGTGCTGAAGGTTGAGGATGGTGTGGTCAAGGTGCTGAACGTTAAGGCGTGCAGGAGGTTTGAGGAGGATTCAAGCGAGGGCAGGACGTGCAACGTCTGCGTGGAGTCCTGCCCCTACAAGGCGATTGAGTTTGTTTAGGAGGTGCTTGTCATGCCGAGGGTTTCCCCGCTTGAGGTGTACAGGAATCTTCCCGGCACGAACTGCGGCGAGTGCGGCGAGGGCACCTGCATGGCTTTTGCGAGTGCCCTCATAGAGAGGAGGAAGAGCTACGAGGACTGCAAACCCTTAGTTACCGAGCCCAAGTACGCGGAGAAGCTTGAGAAGCTGATTGAGCTCGTGACCCCGCCGGTTAAGGAGGTGGTGGTGGGCACCGGAGAGCGTGCCTGCGTGCTCGGTGGGGAGGAGGTGATGTACCGCCACGAGCTCACCTTCTTCAACCCCACGGCGGTGTTCATTGATGTGAGCGATGACATGGGTGAGGAGGAGCTGGTTAAGAGGGCGAAGGCTGTTGAGGAGTTCGGAATGGAGAGGATGGGGCAGGTGCTGAGGCTGCAGGGGGTCGCGATAAGGGCGAAGAGCGGGGACGATGCGAGGTTTGGAGAGGCGGTGCTCGCGGTGGCTGAGAGCACATCCCTGCCCTACATGCTGTGCTCCACCCAGCCGGAGATGATTGAGGTGGGGGTGGAGGTTGCTCCGGAGAGGCGCCCCCTGATATATGCCGCAACCTCCGAGAACGTGGAGGAGATGGGGGAGCTGGGGGCGAGGTACTCCCTGCCGGTGGTTGCCTCCGATGCATCCCCCCAGAGGCTGCTTGAGATTGTGAGCAGGCTGCGCTCTGCGGGCGTGGAGGACATAGTTCTTGACCCGGGCACAGCGCCTCCCGGCAGGGGGCTGGGCAGGTGCTTAGAGAGGATGGCTGCCCTGCGCAGGCTGGCGATAGAGAGGGGCCAGAGGCTGGCGGGGTACCCGATAATGGGCACCCCGATGGTTGCCTGGCTGGATGAGGAGGACGAGGTAAGGGCGGCGGTTAAGGAGTGCATAATCGCCAGCGCCCAGCTGCTGCGGCATGCGGACCTGCTGGTGCTCCACTCTCTTGAGATGTTCTCCCTGCTTCCCCTGCTCACCCTGAGGCAGAACATATACACCGACCCCAGGGTGCCCATACAGGTGGACGCGAAGCTGTACGAGATAGGCAAGCCGGACGAGAAGTCGCCGGTGCTGCTTACGACGAACTTCGCCCTGACCTACTACACCGTTGCCTCGGACATAGAGGCCGGAAAGGTGAACTGCTACCTGCTGGTGGTTGATACCGAGGGGCTGGCTGTGGAGCCCGCGATGGCGGGCGCGAAGCTCACGGGAAGCGTGGTGAAGGAGGCGATAGACACCTCGGGGGTTGCGAAGAAGGTCAGGCACCGCAAGCTGATAATCCCGGGTATGGCAGCCCGCATAAGCGGCGAGATTGAGGATGTGACGGGGTGGAAGGTTATAGTGGGACCTGTGGACTCCTCAAGGATTCCAGCCTTCATCCAGGAGAAGTGGAGCCCCAACGGCGATAGCGGCGGGTGAAAAACTTTTTCAGAGCCGGGGTGCACTATTTCTTAAAATGCACGTCAGGCACCCCTTGGTCAGGGAAGGAGCGGTTGAGGCGAGGCTGTACCAGCAGGCGGTTTTAGCCACCGCGGTTGAGGCGAACACCTTGGTGGTGATGCCAACGGCGCTGGGCAAGACCATAATAGCGGTGCTGCTCGCCGCGGAGAGGATGCACAGGTATCCGGGGACGAAGGTGGTGATGCTCGCTCCCACCAAGCCCCTGGTGGAGCAGCATGCCAGGAGCTTCAGGCGGGTGCTGCGGGTTGAGGAGGAGCGGGTGGTGAGCTTTACGGGCACCCTGCCACCCGCGAGGCGTGCGGCAGCCTGGGAGGATGCCAGGGTGGTGTGCGCAACCCCCCAGGTGGTGCACAACGATGTTATAGCGGGCAGGTACTCCCTCAGGGATGTGTCCCTGATGGTGTTTGATGAGGCGCACCGTGCGGTGGGGGACTACCCCTACGCCTTCATCGCCGAGAGGTACGTGCAGGAGGCTGAGCATCCCCGCATTCTCGCGCTGACGGCTTCTCCGGGGGGTGAGGAGGAGCGGATTGAGGAGGTGGTGGAGAACCTGCACATCCAGAGGGTGGAGGTGCGCACCGAGCGGGATCCAGATGTGCGCCCGTACATAAAGCAGATACAGGTGGAGTGGGTGAGGGTGCCCCTGCCCCCGGAGTTCAGGGAGCTCAGGAGGGCGCTGGAGAGGCTGCTGGAGAGGCGCATGAGGGAGCTGAAGGAGCTGGGGGTCAGGCTGCCGGAGCGGAGGGTGAGCAAGCGGGAGCTGCTGGAGCTCAGGGGGGCGGTGCAGGCCAAGCTTGCCAAGGAGCCCAGGCAGGAGCACTTCAGGGCGCTGTCCCTGATTGCAGCCTGCATGAACCTGATTCATGCCCTGGAGCTGCTTGAGACCCAGGGGCTGGAGACCCTGCTGGGGTACTTCCAGAGGATGCAGCGGGAGACCAGGTCAAAGGCGAGGAGGGAGCTGATGCAGGACAGGGAGTTCATAAGGGTGATGAGGAAGTGCGCCAACCTCGCCGAGGAGCTGCACCACCCCAAGCTGGAGAAGCTGCTGGAGGTGCTGGGGAGGGAGGACTTAGAGAGGGGCAGGGCAATTGTGTTCACCCAGTACAGGGATACGGTGCGCAGGCTGGTGGAGGAGCTGAACAGGGTGCCCGGAATAAGGGCGGTGAGGTTCGTGGGGCAGGCCTCCAAGAGCGAGGACAGGGGGCTGAGCCAGAGGGAGCAGGTGCAGGTGCTGGAGAGCTTTCGCAGGGGGGAGTACAACGTGCTTGTTGCCACGAGCGTTGCCGAGGAGGGGCTGGACATACCCAGCGTTGACCTGGTGGTGTTCTACGAGCCGATTCCCAGTGAGATAAGGGCGATTCAGCGCCGCGGGCGGACGGGTAGGGCGAAGGCTGGCAGGGTGGTGGTGCTTATAACCGCCGGCACGAGAGATGAGGCCTTCTACTGGAGCTCAAGGCACAGGGAGCGCAGGATGAGGGGCATACTTACTGGCATGCAGGGTGCGGAGAGGGGGGAGCAGGAGGAGCAGGAGCGCAGGGCGGAGCAGAGGGGGAGGCTGGAGGATTTTTTTAGTGAGCCCCTCAGGGTGACCATGGATACCCGGGAGCTGTCCTCGGGTATCGCAAAGGAGCTCCTTAAGCTGGGGGTGATGCCGGAGCCGAGGAGGCTGGAGGTGGGGGACTACGTGCTGAGCTCCCGCGTGTGCGTGGAGCGCAAGACCGCCGAGGATTTTGTGCGCAGCATCGCCGACAGGAGGCTGTTTGAGCAGGCGCTCATGCTCAGGAGGAGCTACGCAAAGCCCGTGATGATACTTGAGGGGGACCCCCTGCGCATACCCCACGGCATGAGCCCGCAGGCGGTGAGGGGGGCGATAGCGGCTCTGAGCGTTGACCTCGGAATCCCGGTGCTCCTGACGAGGGATGAGGCTGACAGCGCCGCCATGATAGCCGCCATGGCGAGGAGGGAGCACTCCGAGGGGCGGTACGTGGAGCTGAGGGGGGAGAAGCCCACGAGGTCCCTGAGGGAGATGCAGGAGTTCGTTGTCGCAGGGCTGCCGGGGGTGAACACGGTGCTCGCGAGGAGGCTGCT
>WANG01000152.1 GCA_015521945.1 Candidatus Hydrothermarchaeota archaeon | reverse complement strand
CCGCAGCTTTCGGTGCATCTTTGGCGGCGTTGATAGTAGCACCACAGACAACACATGGAGCGGCTGCGGTAATGCCACGGGAGGTGATGGTGAGGTGAAACTCTCGCATTTTAAGGATAAGGTTTTTGATATAAGGACATTGCTGCTTGTCTGTCTGCTTACCATCTGGATATTTACAGGTTTAGTAGTATTAAACCTATTCAAAGTGGTTTCTTACTCGCAAATAAGGTTATACATCATCATGCTTACATTTGCTGGCGTGTCTCTGTACTGGATTTATTTATATTCAAAAAATCAAAAATTAATCAATGAACGTTTGGAAGAATCTCGTGAAACAAAAATTTTAGCAATATTTGCCATAATTTCAGTGTTTATTTCTAGTATTATAGTATTCTACGCCATTTTCATTAGCTCATGAAATTATGTCTATCGGCTTACAGCGTTCAGCTCTTCGCTGTAGGGCACAGGAGTAAGCAAAGCAGCCATCGTCGTGTGCCTCACACCTTCATATTCAGGAATCACACAATCCTCAGGCTGTAAAGCACAACCTCACCAGCTCACCCTGCGGATATCTGCCCATAGGCGCATACCAGCCAGAAAAAGCCCGGGCTTTGCAGTGGATTTTACACCAGGGCAGGGCCTGAGGAGCAGTCATAGCGTCCTGAGATCTCCGAGGATGCAAAGGCTTATCTTGTCTCAGGTTCAGATATAGTGGATGCGCTTCGCCTGCGATGCCATGCTGGGAAAGCTTGCGAGGTGGCTCAGGCTGAGCGGCTACGACACCGCATACCAGCCGGAGGCGGACGATGGTGAGCTTCTCAGGGCGTGCAGGGAGGAGCGCAGGATACTCCTGACCAGGGACGTGGAGCTTGCGGGAAGGGCGAAAGGTGCTGGTGTTGAGGTGGTGCTGGTGGAGAGCGAGCACATAGAGGAGCAGCTTGTCCAGCTGGTGCGTGAGCTTGGCATAACCCTGCGCGCGAGCTCCGGGGCATCTCTTTGCCCCATCTGCAACACCCCGCTGGTGGAGGCTGAGCAGGTGGAGAGGCCGGAGCACCTCGGGGATGGGGAGGTGTACACCTGTCCAGGGTGCGGCAGGGTGTACTGGGAGGGCAGCCACTGGCGCAGCATAGCCGAGAGGGTGAGGAGGGTTGAGCAGAAGGTGCGGGGACGGTGAGCTGCTTGAGGCATGCCAGCGGGTGCTGGAGAGGCACCGGGAGGTCGCCTCCCTCCGCATGCTCAGGGAGCTGGTAAAGGGTGAGGTGGAGTGCTCCTTCTCCTCCAGGCGGCTTCTCAGGGTGCTCGCCCTCTCCGGCAGAGCTTCCATCAGGGTGAGCATGCGCAGGGGAAGGCACGGCTCAGCCTGCCCCCTGTGCGGGGGTGAGCTCACGCCCCTCAGGGCTCTGGACCTGTACATGAGGCACACGGTAGCTGGCTTCAGGTGCTCCGAGTGCGGATACCGTGCCCTCAGAGCCGACAGGGTGCCTGCGAGGTATTCCTTCTCATTAAGGCAGGGTGTTCGGTAAAAGCAGAACATTTTCACGCATTTTATATACCACCACCTCCCCGGGTTTTAAATGAGGTGGTGGAAATGAAGGCTCTGTATGTTTTCGTGCTGCTGCTTGGCATCTTCTGGTCTGGGTGCACTGTGATGCAGGAGGCGCCCTCTGGCACCGTTAAGCGCTTTAGTGACGCTTCCGAGTTCAGGGAGTACCTTCTCGGGGTTTCTTCGTACCCCGCAGATTCGGGAGTGCGTGCGCTGGTGGGCGGGTTCACGGCTGTAGGTTACGGGGCTGATGAGCTCACGCCACCTTCTCCCATCCCTCCCCTCTCCAGCCTCCGTGCGCAGCCTGCGGGCAAGCCCGTGAGCGCAGACAGGTACTCGGTTACCAACGTTCAGGTTGCGGGAGTTGATGAGCCGGATATCCTCAAGAACGACGGGGAGGTGCTCTACTTCTCCGGTACCCACGGCCGCGGGTGGAAGGGTGGTACCCTGCTGGTGGGCGCCCTTCCTCCTGAGAACATGAGCGTGCTCTCCCGGGTGCCTGAGGGCGGGGAGCTGCTGCTCTCCGGAAGCACCCTTTTGATCTTCTCCGGCACCAGGGTGAGCGCCTACGACGTTCGCATGCGCGAGAAGCCGCAAAAGCTCTGGGAGATGGTTTTCCCGGGCAGGCTTGTGAGCGCGAGGGAGTACGATGACAGGGTTTATGCCGTGGTTGAGAAGCGCCTCAACCCCTACACACCCTGCAGCATGCTCATCGCCACCCTGAACGGGAAGAGGGTTGAGGTTGAGTGCACCTCCCTCTACTATCCAGAGGACACCCCCTCCGACTCCGCCTACGTGCTGCTGGAGATTGAGCCGGAGTCCGGCAGGGTTCTCAGGAAGTCGGGCTTCACTGGCGCTGCGGGCTCAAGCGTGGTTTACATGTCCGGGGAGGCGGTGTACATAACCTACCCGTACCGGAAGGTGGAGTACGGCGGCTACCTCACCGGCCTTGAGGAGGTGCTTCCTCCCGACCTGGCTGAGCAGGTGAGGAGGGTGAGGGAGTACAGGATAAGCCGGGAGGCGAAGGCTGCGGAGTACCGCAGGATTCTTGAGGCTTACATGTCCGAGCTGAGCGATGAGGAGAGGGCTGAGCTGAAGCAGAGGCTCTACTCTGCCCTGCATCCCGAGCCACGGGAGAAGGCGTACACGGGCATAGTGAAGCTCGGCCTGAGAAGCTTCCGTGTGGAGGCGAGCACCACCGTTGAGGGCACACCCCTCAACCAGTTCTCCCTGGATGAGTACCGCGGGTACCTGAGGGTTGCCCTCACCACCGGGGATGACAACGTGGTGAAGGTGCTTGACTCCAGCAGCCTCAAGCCTGCGGGCGAGGTGCGCAACCTGGGCAAGAAGGGGGAGCGGATATTCGGGGTGAGGTTCGCCGGGGACTTGGGGTACGTGGTCACCTTCAGGCGCACCGACCCCTTCTACGTGATTGACCTGTCGGAGCCGGAGAGCCCAGCGGTGGCAGGCGAGCTTGAGCTCCCTGGGTACTCCTCCTACCTGCACCCCTTGGGGAACGGCACGGTTCTCGGGGTTGGTATGGAGGGCGGCAGGGTGAAGCTCTCCCTGTTTGACGTTTCCAGACCGGAGGAGCCCGTGGAGGTTGACCGGTACCTGCTGCCCGAGGGCTGGAGCGAGGTTTTGAGAAACCACCGCGCCTTCCTGGTGGATGCGGAGAAGCAGGTGTTCTTCCTTCCAGCCGGGAGATACGGGTACCTGTTCTCCTACTCCCGGGGCATGCTCGTGCCCTTAGGGTGGGTGCCAGTTACGGGTGCGGTGAGGGCAGCCTATATAGGGGAGTACATGTACATTTTCTCAAATACGGAGGTTGTGGCGATAGACGAGCGCACCTGGAAGGTTGCGGGCAGGCTCGGGCTTGGTGCAGGAAAGCCGGAGGTGTGGTATTGGAAATAAAGCTGAGCAGGCGTACCTTTGAGGCGCTGGTCTCGGAGACCAGGATTGAGATACTCAGGATGCTGGACAGGAGGCCGATGACGGTGAGCGAGATTGCGAGGGAGCTGGGAATCGCCAAGTCGGCGGCGCACGAGCACCTCGCCAAGCTGGTGGAGGCGGAGCTGGTGGAGAGGGTGGAGGGGCAGAGGAAGTGGGTGTACTACCGGCTCACCCCGCAGGGGGTGGGCATCCTGCACCCTGAGATGAAGTACCGCCTCCTGGTGCTTCTTGGCAGCGGTGTTCTGGCGCTCATGGGAGGGGCTGGCATGCTGCTGCGCACCCTCTACCCGCGTGCACCTGCTGAGGTGGCACCTCCCGCGGAAGTCCCCTCGCCTTCGTATGCACCCGCGAGGGTATCCCAGGAGATGAAGGCGTATGCGGGTGGCTACGGGGGCGCCGAGGGTGCCAACCTGAGCGCTCCTCCTCCACCCCAGCACACGGCGTGGCAGCTTCCTGAGCATGCGCTTGCGTGGCTCCTGCTCATCCTGGGTGTGGTGCTCCTGCTCCTGTGGTACAGGAAGCGCAGGGCTCTTCAGAAAAGGTATATACGTTAACCCTCCTGCAGTAACATCAGGTGATGCAGAATGGCTGGCAAAGTGCTCACGGCAACCGACGGGAATTTTGATGACATCGTTAGGGAGCACCCTGTGCTGCTGGTGGACTTCTGGGCGAGCTGGTGCTTCCCGTGCAAGATGATAGCTCCCACCATTGAGGAGCTGGCGCGGGATTTTGAGGGGCAGGTGACCTTCGCGAAGCTGAACGTGGATGAGAACCCCGAGACTGCCAGGAAGTTCGGAATAACGAGCATTCCCACCCTGGTGCTCTTCAAGGACGGCAAGGTGGCTGACAAGGTCATTGGAGCCGTGCCGAAGGAGCACCTTGCGTCCAGGATAAAGATGCACCTTCAGTAGATGAGTGTGCTCTTTTTCCTTCTCCTGTTTTCCTTTGCGGGAGCTTTTCTTGCCACCCCGCGGGTTGCCTCCTGGGCGAGGAGGCGGGGCTTCTCGGGGAGGGACCTGCACAAGCCGTCTCAGCCCGAGGTGCCGGAGCAGGGGGGGATAGCCTTCATTGGGGTCTTCCTGGTGGCGGGGCTCATCTACGGGGCGCTTGCGAAGCCCGAGCCCTGGTACTTCCTGACCCTCGCTCTGGCGGCGGTGATGGCGTGCCTCGGGTATGCCGACAGGGTGCGCACCCTGAGGGCGTGGGAGAAGCTGGCATACCCAGCCCTGGTGGGGGTTCCCGCGGCGGTGTACATGCATGCCTCGGGGTTCCCCTGGTACCTGGTGGCTTTAACTCCCCTGCTTTTCATGGCAGCCTGCAACTTCACCAACATGCTGGCTGGGTTTAACGGGCTGGAGGCTGGCACCGGGGTGATCGCCGCTGGAGCCCTCGGGCTCGCCGCGATGCTCTCGGGGAGGTATGATGCGGGGGCGCTGCTCCTGCTCCTCGCCTCCGCCATGCTCGGCTTTCTGCCCCACAACTTCTACCCGGCGAGGGTTTTTCCTGGTGACGTGGGCACCCTGCCGGTGGGGGCGGTGCTCTTCCTGAGCGCTGCTTTCTCAGGGCTTCTGCCCGCGCTTGGATTGGTGCTCCTGCCTCATGCTGCTGATGCTGCTCTGAAGTTTGTGAGCGCGGGGATTATGACTAAGGAGGGGCAGAGGCCGACTGTGGTGAGGGGTGGCAAGCTGTACCCGCCCGAGGGGGGCAACCTCTCCCTGCCCAGGGTGCTGCTGCGGCTTGCCCCTGCGGGTGAGAGGGAGCTGGTGGTGCGGGTGTACGCGGTGGAGGCTGCTCTTGCTCTCGCGGCTG